>CAZZKQ010000605.1:0-2235 GCA_964654875.1 uncultured Verrucomicrobiota bacterium
GCCGGCTGCATCCCGCCGGCTTCGTCACGAGCGACACCGGCACGGGCTTCGTCCACATCGCGCCTGGACATGGCATGGACGATTACCAGCTCGGCCTGAAGGTCGGCCTCCCGATCTATTGTCCCGTGGACGACGAGGGGCGACTCGCCTGGACCCAGGACCTGCCTCGGGAGCAGCAGATGCCGGAAACGCTCCTTGGGAGATCGACGCTGGAGAAGAACCACAGATCCGACGCCAACGAGGCGGTGATCGAACTGCTGACCGAGCGTCAGGCCCTCGCCTTCCGCGAGGCCTATCACCACAGCTACCCGAACTGCTGGCGGTCCAAGACCCCGATCATCTTCCGGGCCACCGACCAGTGGTTCATCAGCATGGCGCACACACCGGCCGATACCGCGAAGACCTTCCGGGAACTCGCCGTCGAAACCGTCGAACGCGACGTCCGCTGGATCCCGGACTGGGGCCAGGGTCGCATCCGGGGGGCGGTGGAGTCGCGACCTGACTGGTGCATCTCCCGGCAGCGTTCCTGGGGGGTCCCGATCCCGGCATTCTATGACGCCGCAGGAGAGCCGATCCTCAACGCGGCCATCGTTCGGAAGGCGGCCGACCTCATCGAACAGGAGGGGAGCAACGCCTGGTTCGCGACCCCCGCGGACGCGCTCTGGGCCCGATGCCGTCCCGAGGGCTGGACCGGTCCCGAGGCCGTGCGACAGGGCACCGACACACTCGACGTCTGGATCGACTCCGGAAGCTCGTCGCGCGCCGTCCTTCAACGGCGTCCCGAACTCCGCTCCGGGACCCGGTGGCAGGCCGACATGTACCTCGAGGGTTCCGACCAGCACCGTGGCTGGTTCCAGTCCTCCCTGCTGCTGTCGCTCGCCGGGAACGGCTCGGCGCCCTTCCGATCCGTGCTCACCCACGGCTTCATGGTCGACGAGGACCGCGAGAAGATTTCCAAGTCCAAGCAGGGCGCCGGGGGCTACCAGAAGCCCCAGACCGCCGAGCGCTACGTGAAGGAGTTCGGGGCCGACGTTGTCCGCCTCTGGGTCGCATCGCAGGACTACCGCAACGACATCGTCGTCAGCGAGGAGCGGCTCAAGAAGGTCGGGGAGACCTACCGACTGCTCCGCAACACCCTCCGGTACCAGCTCAGCAACCTGGCCGACTTCGATCCTGCGACCCATGCGGTGGCGGACGACGCCCTGACGGGACTGGACCGGTGGATCCTCGACGGGTTCGCTCGGTTGGAGGTGGAGGTGGCGCGGGCCTACGAGGCCTACGAGTTCCACGTCGTCTACCAGCGGCTGTCCCAATTCGCAGCGGTCCAGCTCAGTGCGACCTACCACGACCTCGTGAAGGACCGTCTCTACACCGAGGCGGCGACCTCGTCGCGGCGTCGCAGCACCCAGACGGCGCTGCACCGCATGGTCACCCGGCTGAGCCAGATGCTGGCCCCGATGCTGGCGTTCACCGCGGACGAGGCCTGGGGCTTCATCCAGAAGACCCCGGTGCACTCCGTGCACCTGTCGACCTGGATCCCGGGTTCACCGCTGCTCTCGCAGGAGGAGACCGGTCGCTGGGAGGTCCTCTTCGGCATCCGGACGCGGGTGCTGCCCGAACTCGAGAAGGCCCGCCAGGCCAAGCGCATCGGCAAGGCCCTGGATGCCCGGGTCGAGCTGGGGCTGGAGTCGCCGGAGTTCGGCGTCGCCAAGGACCATCGTCCGGATCTCCAGGAACTCCTGAACGTCTCGGGCCTCGAGGTCCAGGAATCCCAGACCGGATTGGTCACGGTCCATCCCGCCAGCGAGGCCGGATGGCAGAAGTGCGACCGGTGCTGGCACTGGGATCCTGCCATCGGACAGGAACCCGGCCACCCGGGCGCGTGTCCGCGCTGCATCCAGGCGCTGCGGTCGCTGTCCCTCGCGTAGGCGCAAGTCAGGACCGCACGGCGTACGCCTGCGGCGTCAGAGGGCCTTCAGGACGACCACGGTAAGGTCGTCGGTCTGCGGCTCGGGTGACGAGAAGGTCCGGGCCGCGGTGCAGACGGCCTCCACGATCTCGGCCGCCGGACGATCCCGGTGGGAACGCACCACCTCGACCGCCCGTTCCATGCCGAAGATCTCATCATCGGGACGGATTGCCTCCTCGATCCCATCGGTCAGCAGCAGCAGGATGTCTCCGGGCTGGAGAGCCACCTCTCCGCCCGACGGATAGGGCACATCGCCCTGGCGGCCG
>CAZZKQ010000606.1:0-2235 GCA_964654875.1 uncultured Verrucomicrobiota bacterium
CCATCCTGAACACGTCGGTGAACATGACCCTGCATGATATCTTCAGGGATGGGCGTCTGCTCATGACGCGGCAGTTCGAGCTGCAGGAGATCATCGGGCTGGTCCCACCGGAGACCCACGAGCGGAACCTCACCACCATGGGGCGCTGCATGCTGCGGGGTGTCTCCGAGGATGGCAGCCGCTTCCTGGTGATCTTCTTCGGCGAGGGCGCCGGCAACAGCTACTCCACGTATCTGATCCGTTCCGACGGCAGCCAGTCCGTTCGCCTCGGTCCAGGATTCGGCCATGCCATCTCCCCGGATGGGAATTGGGTGTTCGCCAGCGCCTATGATCCGGCCCGGCTGATCCTGATGCCAACCGGGGCCGGGACGGTGCGGACGCTCTCGGTGACGAACCTCGATCTCTCGGCGGCGTCGTGGCTACCGGACAGCAGGAACCTCGTCGTGCATGGACGCGTCGGCACCAATGGGCTGCGCTACTACCTTCTCGATACCGAGGGCGCCAAGGATCCCGTGGCGATCACCCCTGAGGGCGTCAACCCACCGACCTATTTTGGTGTTCCAGTCTCCCCGGATGGCCGGCTGGTCGTCGGGGTCCTGCGTGGAGAACGTCGGGTCTGGCCGCTTGACGAGGGTCAGTCGCGACCGTTGCCCGCCATCCGCGACTATCAGGTCGCGGGCTGGTCCCCCGACAGCAAGGGGTTGTATGTCTATGATGGCACCTCTCCGGTGAAGGTCTTCCGGTATGACCTTGCGACGGAGAGACTCGAACCCATGAGGGAGATCTATCCGACAGACCTTTCGGGAAGCCTGGGCGGTGAGCCGGCGGTGGCCATGACCCACGGGGGCGAGGGATACGTCTATTTCAATTGGCGCATCCTGACCGACCTCTTCGTGGTCGAGGGGCTGAAGTCGGGCCACTGAGATCCTCCTGCCCGCCCGGGAGATTCCGGGCCGGTGGTTCCTGTCTGAGGTTCCTGTTGCACCGCCCGGCGGCGTGAGCACACTGCGCGCGCGCCGACGGCAAGACGCCCACCGCGCGACCGCGAATGAAGGCCATCCTCGCACTGGAAGACGGATCTGTTTTTGAAGGTCAGGCATTCGGCAGCCGCACCACGGTGGCCGGTGAGGTGTGCTTCAACACCTCGATGACCGGCTATCAGGAGATCCTCACCGATCCCTCCTACAAGGGGCAGATCGTCACAATGACGTATCCCCTGATCGGGAACTACGGGGTCAACCCGCAGGATTTGGAGTCCTGGGCTCCCCACGCCTCCGGGTTCGTGATCCGGGAGCTCTCGCCGGTCGTCAGCAACTGGCGCGCGGACGGGTCTCTGGCGGACTATCTGGAACGGCACGGCATCCCTGGAATCCAGGGCATCGATACCCGGGCACTCACCAAGAAGCTGAGGGTTCGCGGCGCGCTTTCCGGCTGTCTTTCCACCGAGGGTCTTGCGGTTGAGGACGCACTCTCCCGGGCCCGTTCCTGGGGCGGCATGGCAGGACGTGACTACGTGTCCGCGGTGACCCATAAGGAACCATTCCTCTGGGATCCCGAGGACCGCGATTCAGGGGCCTTCGAACTCACCCAGAACAACACGACGCCCAATCCCCGGAGTCTGCGGAAACCACTGCCACCCGCCGATGTCCCGATCGTCGCCTACGATTTCGGGATGAAGTACAACATCCTCCGGCGCCTGCGGCAGAAGGGGTTTCGAATCCAGGTCGTGCCGGCGCACACGCCGGCGCGTGAGGCGCTGAAGCACAAGCCCCGCGGAATCTTCCTTTCAAATGGCCCCGGGGATCCCGCAGCCCTGGGTGGCATCGTCCGCGAGGTCAAGGAGCTGGTCGATCACGGGATCCCCATCTTCGGGATCTGTCTGGGCCACCAGATCCTGGGACAGGCCCTCGGTGGGCGGACGTTCAAGCTGAAGTTTGGCCACCGTGGCGGCAATCAGCCGGTCAAGGACCTTGAGACCGGCCGGGTTGAGATCACCTCCCAGAACCACGGGTTTGCCGTCGATGCGGAATCGTTGCCGGGCGATGTCGCGGTCAATCGCATCAACCTCAACGACCGAACCGTCGAGGGGCTGCGTCACAAGAAGCGCCCGATCTTCTGCGTCCAGTACCATCCCGAGGCGGCGCCTGGGCCTCATGATTCCACCCCGCTATTCGATGAGTTCCGCGCCATGGTGGTCCGCCACGGCTGAGCGGGTCGGCGTTCGCCTCGCACCGC
>CAZZKQ010000607.1:0-2227 GCA_964654875.1 uncultured Verrucomicrobiota bacterium
CCCGACTTCCGCAACTAGGCGAGTTTGGCGGAGAGGTTTTTGATATTTGGGCCTGAAGTGGAGTCTGGGACTCCAAAGGTCGCCACTACATGGGTGTGGGTTTAAGGGCTTGGATCTTCGGGGGAGGTTGAGGTGGCAGATCCAGGCCCAGGTGGCTGAGGATCAGGGCTGCATCCTTGTTGGGCTCGGTTCTGCGGATCAGCAGCAGTTCCCTGCCGTCGGTCGTGGGGATTCGGACATCGATCATCTGAAGTGTCGCCATCTTCTCCAGGACTGCCCGGGGAGTGAGTCCCCCGGCAACCCGCTTGAGCTGTTGGCGCAGGCTCACCGAGAGGCAGTAGGCCAGGAAGGCCACAAAGAGGTGGGCCTCGATCCGATCGGCCCTCTGATGGTAGATCGGCCGCAGGCTCAGGTCGCCCTTGAGGGTTCGGAACGCCTCCTCCACCTGACTCAGTTGCATGTAGGCCTGCCAGATCCTCACCGGATCCTCGCTCCCGAGATTGGTTCGGAGCAGATAGCGACCCTCCCGGTTGCGGACTTCCTTCAGACGTTTCCGGTCCAAGGCGAACTCGAGTCCGCCCTGGGGTGAGATCCGGACCTGGACCACTTTGGCGATCTTCCCGGCCCTCTGCTCGGCACCACCGAGTTTGCGGAGCAACAGGTCCCGCTCCGGTTGCTGCTCCTTCAGTTCCTTGAGTCGCTTCCAATAGGCCTTGAGCTTCCGACGCCTCATGGCCTGTTCCTTTGAGGTCCGGTCCTGGCTCTGGGCCAGGACGTAGACTTCCCCATCCTTGGGCAACAGCTTCACACGCACCCTGGAGCGGACCTCCTGCCAAGGCAGGCCCGCCAACTCTGCCTCGTATCGACCCAACCGTCCCTTGGGTGTCCCCACCAGATAGCGCACCGGAACATCGGTCTGCGCACGCAGTTCGGTGAGGATCTCCTCGGTGGGGATGCCTCGATCCATCACCCAGATCCGATCGGCCTTCCCATGCCGCCTCTGGATCGTCTGCAGCATCTCTTTCAGGGTGGTCTTGTCGGCTGTGTTTCCGGGGAACATCTCGTAGGCCAGTGGGAACCCCTCCGGGGTCACCACCAGTGCCACCACGACCTGGACGCAATCGCCTCGCCGGTCCCGGCTGTAGCCAAAGCGCCGCGGATCGGAGGGATCCTCGGGCGCGTCGCACTCAAAGTAGGTGCTGGTCAGGTCATAGAGCAGCACCTCGAAGCGGACCTTGAAGAGTTCGTCCCATCGCTGGCGCAGATGGCTGAAGAGCGCCTCCTTGTGTTCCAGCAACCGGTCCAGAGATCGGTAGAGGGTGTCGTCCTGGACCAGCCGGGCGTTGACTCCCAAGAGGTCCGCCAAGGCGGTTGTCCCGAACCAATGCCGGTGGAGCCGCCATTCCGATCCGGGTGAGAGGAGCCTGTAGAGGCTCAGAATCCGCAGGACCTTCTCCCAGTCGGTGCCTTCCCGGCTGACTCCCAGTCGGGAGCCAAAGAACCGGTCCAGGTTCAGGGTCTGCCACAGCTGGTCCCCCAGCCAACACGCACCCCACTGGCGGGGGTTCTCCAGTCTCAGTTGATCCAGGCGAAGGCTGAGGGCTTCGGTTCCACCAGGATCGGGTTTTCGATCCTCGGGAAACAGGGCGATCTGCCTCTGATCGCCCCGCGCCTCATCGAAGACGGCAATGGATTTTTCCCAAGCCTGACGCTGCGAATCATTGATCTCCCCCAGGTAGAGCACATGTCGCTGAGCGACCCGACCGTCGGAGTGGCGACAACTCTCGACGATCGACCAGGAGCGATGCGCTTTGCCGTCCTTGCGTCGGGTACTGCACTTGAGGAACACGACCCTACATTTGCAGTTTGGAGAATTCTACGGGAGGGGGTAGGTCGCCACTACAGCGCAAATCGAACCTCAAGAACTCAAAAACACGCGGAATCATTGGGGTTTTGATACCCTCCATCCGCCCAGAGACCCGAAAATCGTCAAATCCTCGATCCAGTTGCGGAACTCGGGCTAACCCCGCCACACGTTGCGAACCCGCACCGCCTACCGGTCCCCTCCAGCGCCTCAGCCCACCCCACCGCCTGCCTGAACCCTCAGCTCTCACCTCTCACCTCTCAGCTCGTCTTTTCCCCCGCCCGTCTCCGAGTCAGTTAAGTGTTGAGAGTCGAGCGTTGAGAGATCCCCAAATCTGGCGATGTTCGAGCGACCCAAGGATCT
>CAZZKQ010000608.1:0-2214 GCA_964654875.1 uncultured Verrucomicrobiota bacterium
CCCGCTGATCAGAGCCTGGGAGGCGATCACGGCGGCCGCGGAGGCCAGAATCACCAACGGGAGGAGCATCCAACGGGGGGCCAGGTTGTAGAAGGGGTTTGCAGCGGCGGCGGGATCCGTCATCACCAGGGCCCCCTGGCCGTAGTAGTTGAGGAGCAGAGCGGGCAGGACCAGGGCGAACCACGCCCATCGGATGGGCTTCAACCCAAAGTGTCCCATGTCGGCATAAAGCGCCTCACCGCCGGTCACGACGAGGACGACCGATCCCAGGACCACGAATCCCATCCATCCGTTCGTCTGGAAGAGTTCCAGGGCATGGAGGGGGCTGAAGGCGCTGAGGACGGAGGGATTCCTGAGGATGCCTCGGATGCCCAGGACCGCGATGACCGTGAACCAGGCCACCATGACCGGGCCGAACAGCTTTCCGATGACCCCCGTGCCGGCCCGTTGGATCGCAAAGAGCCCCCAGAGAATCGCCAGCGAGATCGGAATCACCAGATGGGACATCTTGTGGGTGAGGACCTCGAGTCCCTCGACCGCGCCCAGCACCGTGATGGCGGGCGTGATGATGCCGTCCCCGTAGAGCAGGGTGGCTCCGAACAGGCCGAGCAGGGTCATGCAGGTCCAGCCCAGGCCTCGCCCGGTCTCCTCCCCGCGTTCCGGGAACGCGAGGGCAAGCAGGGCCAGGACGCCCCCCTCTCCCTTGTTGTCCATCTTCAGGACGAATCCGATGTACTTGACCGAGATGATCAGGAGGAGGGCCCAGGTGATGAGCGAGAGCACACCCAGGACGTTGCCGGGTTGGGGCGGGAGGCCGTGGGGTCCATTGAAGCACTCCCGAAGGGCATAGAGGGGACTCGTCCCGATGTCCCCGTAGACCACCCCGAGAGCGGCCAACGTGAGCCCGGCGAGGCGGAAGCGGTTGCCTTGGGAAGGATCCATCGCGTGCCGGGGAGCTTTGGGGCGGAGCCGACTCCAGTGCAAGCCCGGTGCAAGGGATAGCACGGCGGCGCAAGGAACCCGGGGTGGGTGCTGCAGCTGGAGGGGTGGAGGGCTGGACGGGTGCAGTCCCCTGCATCATTGGGTGCAGGAGCACCCACTCCGCGAGGGGGGAGTCCACCTGTGGCAGAGGTCGGGACGATCTGGAGCCCAAGAGCGGGTGGGGCCTGGGGAGGCTGGCCGCCGGGAAGCGGCCAGGTTTACAAAGCACTGCAGAACCCAGCCGCAGTGGCGTGGAGTCGGAAGCGCCCGCAACTCTCAACTTCCGCCCCCGACGGGGGTTCCCTAGGCTCCGCCGTCATGCTCGACATCAAGCTGCTCCGTGAGAAGGCCGACTGGGTCCGCGAACGCCTTGCGACACGTCATGGCGGGGACGACGCCCGGGTGACCGAGGTCCTGGCCCTCGACGAACGCCGTCGATCCGCCCTGACCGAGGCCGAGCAGCTCAAGGCCCAGCGCAACAGCGCCTCCAAGGAAATCGGGGCGCTCATGGGGCAGAAAAAGATCGCCGAGGCCGAGGCCCGGAAGGCAGAGGTGCGCGCGATCGGGGATCGGATCACCGAGCTCGACCGGCTCAGCACCGAGGCCGAGATCCAGAGGGACACGATCATGGCCATGATCCCGAATCTCCCGCACTCCAGCGTGGCCCTGGGTCGGGACGCCGCAGACAACCCTGAGATCCGGGTCCATGGCACCCCTCGAGAGTTTGCCTTCAAGCCGCTCAATCACATCGAGCTCTGCGAACGTCTTCGCCTGATCGACTTCGCTCGAGGCGCCAAGCTCAGTGGTTCCGGGTTCCTCCTCTACACCGGTTGGGGGGCACGGCTCGAACGGGCCCTGATCAACTTCCTCCTCGATCTCCATACCCACGAGCATGGCTATTCCGAGGTCGCCCCGCCGTTCATCATCGGCGAGCACTGCATGGTGGGTGTCGGACAGTTCCCGAAATTCCGGGACCAGGCCTATGCCGTCCAGGAGGGGCTTGACGCCTCGACCCTCGGCAAGCTGTACCTGCTGCCCACCGCCGAGGCGCCCGTGGCCAACATTCACCGTGAGGAACTCCTCGCCGAATTCCAGCTGCCCATCCGGTATTGCGCCTATTCCCCCTGCTTCCGCGCCGAGGCCGGCGCCGCCGGGGTCGGCACCCGCGGCATGATCCGGGTCCATCAGTTCGACAAGGTCGAACTCATCAAGGTGGTCTCCCCGGAGACGGGC
>CAZZKQ010000609.1:0-2213 GCA_964654875.1 uncultured Verrucomicrobiota bacterium
GACCAGCCGGTCGAGGTAGTCGCCGTGGGCCATGCTTTCCCGGGCGGCGGTCTCGGCCAGGGCGCGTTGTTCGCGCTGGATGTACTCCAGCTTGAGGTAGTCGAGGTGGTCTGTGAGGTGGGAGGTGTTCATCGGTCGTAGAGGCTGAGGTCTGGGGGTGCGATCTCCAGGTCCAGCAGGTCGCTGGCCCGGGTGAGATGGAGGGCGGAGGGCTCGGCCTGTGGGCGTTGCCTCTGGGTGATGAGGTTGGCGACGTAGTCGGCGCTGAAGGACTGGAGGGCCAGGAGGTCCTCCAGCAGTCGGCCGACCAGGTCCTGACCGTGGAGTTCGGCCAGGGCGACGATGCGCTGGACCTGCACCCGGGCGTCGGGGCGTCGCTCCTGGAGCCCCTGCCAGTAGGCGGGGGCGGCCGGACCCAGCTGGAGGAAGCGCATGATCTGGCGCTGTTGATGGGCGCGCAGCCGCTGGGCCAGCAGGGTGTCCATGTGGCCGGGGAGCTCGAAGTCCCGGCCCCGTTCGTAGCAGCGCCGGTGCTCGGCGATCGCCTTCTCCGCCTCCAGGATGAGGACCCGGTCGGTGTAGGCCTTGAGGCTGAGCACCTGACGGGCGTGCTGGGCGGGCACCGAGTAGGTGTTGGCGTCGAAGTGGACCCGGCAGACCCGGCTGGAGCGCAGGGTGTGGAGGGTGGCCAGGTCGTAGGGGTTGGGGTTGAGGGGCCTGAGGGTCTCCTGGGTGGAGAGCTCCTGGGGACTCTTGCCGGTGTCGCCATGGATCCGGGTGTTGGCCACCTGATCGAGCCACAGACGGGTCTCGGCCTGGATGGCCTCCAGGGAGCCCAGGCTGCGGCCGGCCAGGAAGTTGTTCTTCACATAGCCCACGGCCCGCTCGACCCGGCCCTTTTCGTGGGGGCTGAGCGGGTTGCAGGCCCTGGGACGGAAGCCGTGGTGATGGGCGAAGTCCAGGTAGCGGGGGTTGAACTGGGGAGGCTCACCGCGGCGGTGCCGGAGCACGGCCACCTTGCAGTTGTCGACGATGACCTCCGAGGGCACCCCGCCGAAGAACACCAGGGCGTTGTGATGGGCTCTCAGGAAGTGTTCCTGGGCCTGGCGGAGGGTGAACTCGACATACATCCGGCGGCTGAAGCACAGCACCATCACGAAGAAGGAGAGCTGACAGCGGGTCTGGCCCAGCTGGATCACCCCGGCCGATCCCCAGTCGACCTGGGCCGCCTGGCCCGGGGCGAACTGCAGGCGCAGGAAGGCCTATGGGGTGCGGGGCCGCACCCGGGCCACATGGGCCCTGAGGATGGACCCACCACCGGTGTAGCCCTCCTGACGCACGAGACTGAGGATCTGGCTGGACGAGTAGTCGTGGCGATCGAGCAGGCGGCTGATGGTGGGCTTGAAGGGATCCAGCTTGCTGGTCCGGGAAGGAGCCTTGCGCTGGGTGTAGGTGGGACGGCCAGCCCAGAGCGACACGGTCTGGGGATGGAGGTCCAGTTCCCGGGCGATCTGGGCCTGGGTGAGGCCTTGGGTGTCGTGCAGTTCACGCAGACGACAGAAGGTGGGGTAGTCGATCACAGGGCACCCCCCGGTCCGAGGGCTCTGCGGAGGATGTCTCCGACCGTGGTCGCCGCACCCAGCCGGGTGGAGGAGGGCTGGGGTGAGGAGCGCTCCGGCAGGCTCAGGACCTGATAGTGGGGGGGATTCGGGGCCAGGTCATCTATCCTTAGATTTAGGGATGGGCCGGGCATGGCGCAGGAGGCAATGGCCGTGATGGAGTGGTGTGGAGGAGGATTCGGGGCCAGGTCATCTATCCCTGGATTTAGGGATGGGCTGGGCATGGCGCAGGAGGCAATGGCCGTGATGGAGTGGTGGGCATGCGAATACCGCGATTCAAGGCGGCTCCCGACGAGGAGGCCGGCTGTTACCACTGCGTCTCCCGTGTCGTGGAGAAGCGTCATGCCTTCGAGGAACGGGAACGGGAGAAATTCCGCGCCCTCCTCCGGGAATACTCCGCCTTCTGCGGGGTGGAGGTCCTCACCTGGTGCATCCTCTCCAACCACTTCCACCTCCTCATCAGGGTCCCCCAGAAGCCCGCCACTCCACCACCCATCGAGGCCTTGATCGAGCGGTTGAGCCATCTCAGCAGCAGCGCCCTGACGGCAGCCGCTGCCCAACAGATGGTCGAACGATTCCGAGCCGCCGGTCAGG
>CAZZKQ010000610.1:0-2212 GCA_964654875.1 uncultured Verrucomicrobiota bacterium
GAGCCAGCTCCACAAAGGCATCCTGCATCCCATCTCGAACCACCATCACGACTTCGTTGATGTCGGGACAGGCATCGAACCGCTGCCACGTATGAACCACAACGGGAAGCCCCGCAATCTCGAGGAAGATCTTGTCGACCTCAGGACCCATTCGAGTCCCACGTCCTGCCGCAACTATCAGCGCCGCGTTCATACAGTCGGAACCGTGCTTCAGAAACAAGCGGAGGAGAACCCTGAAATCCTGGAACTCCGGATTGTGTCGTCGTTGACTCCGGAAGGATCTGGCCAAAAAAAAACCGCCCTGTTTCCAGGGCGGTCTTGAAGGAGATTTCGAATCAGGCCTTGCGGCGAGCCATCACGAAGAGACCCGCAACACCGAGGGCCGCGAGGGCCACGGTGGAGGGCTCAGGGATGACGGTGCCCTCAAGCTTCAGACCCTTGAAGTCCGAATTGTTGCCGAAGGTCGCCGGAGGGGTCGTGCCACCACCGAGGCTGCTGATGACCACATTGACGGAACCGCGGGACGTCGCCGTGGCGTAGGTGGAACCCGTGGAGGCGTCCCAAGCGCGAACGACGAGGTTTGCGGTACCACCGAGACCAGCGGTTCCGGAGGCCAAACCATTGACGAAGAACAGACCATCGAGGGTCAAGGCGACACCCGCGCTGCCGTTGGGCGACAGGGTGGTCGAACCCTCGAGGATCTCGACGCGACCGTTGGCCTTGGCCAGCGGGTTGCCGTCAGTCCCGAGGATGAACGCCTTGGCAGAAGAGCCAGCGGGAATAAAGTTGTTGTTGGCGTTGAACGTTCCCTGAGCGTATGCCGCGGAGACCGCAGCAACCATACCCAGAGTGGTGAGGAGCAGCTTATTCATGGTTGGTTATATATTTGTTGAGACTAAAAACCGGTGAAATCAGGGAGCCGGAGTGAAGGTCTTCGACCAGGTCGCCGGAGCGGTCGCGTTCACGACGAAACCCTGACCGACAGCAATGTTCGGGGCGCCAGTGAGGTAGCCAACGCCGTCGACGTAATCGTAGGAGTCATAACCCTTGCCATTCCAGGTCAAGACCGACGTCCCGTCGATCCCGAGGCCAAGAACAGTGTCCGCAGCACCGGAGAGGGGGATCTTCGAGGCAACGAAATTGTTGCCCTTCTTGATCGCCACAGTCTGGGTGCCAGTGAGAGCTTCACCCACCAGGGTCACAGAAGCGTCGGCAGTCACAGCAACGAAGACCGCTTCGCCAGGGGCGAGGGTGAAGTCGTCACCGCTGACCACACCCGCACCGGCGACGGTGTCGGTGGTGGTGAATCCGGAACCAGTCCAACGGAGGACGGAGCAATCGATCG
This sequence comes from uncultured Verrucomicrobiota bacterium, assembly GCA_964654875.1. Taxonomy (GTDB): domain Bacteria; phylum Verrucomicrobiota; class Verrucomicrobiia; order Limisphaerales; family UBA9464; genus UBA9464. The sequence goes on from CAZZKQ010000610.1 coordinate 1,346, forward strand.
AGCCGAAGAGGCTGCTGACCTTGTTGCCGTCGGTGTTGGTGTTGTTCAGGGGGTTGGCGACCAGGTTGTTACCCTTCTTGAGGGCCAACTTGACGTACCCGACGATGTTGGAGGTGGCCGCAGAGGCCGAGAAGGCCAAGGCCGAGGCCGCCACAGTGAGGGCGAGAAGGTTTTTGTTCATGAGAGACCAAATAGTTTCCGTGCGTGCGACAAGCATGCCATGCGTGGCGATGATGCGTCAACTGTCCAGAGCTTGGAGCGGTCCAGGTGCCTGGCGATCAGCAGTCCGCCATTGGACTCCTTGATCGTGTCGGTCGCCCGCTGTGCGGCTACGGCTGCACCATCGTCCCGCGCAGCGGCGAGACATCGGCGGATGAGATCCGGTGACGTACAAGGCCTGGCAGCATCCTGGATCGCCACAATCTCGACCCTTTCCGACAAGGACTGAAGTCCGTTCCAGACCGAATCCTGCCGCTCCGCTCCGCCGGCAACGAGGCGAAAGGGTTTTCGGAACCGATGCTCCTGAGCCAGCTCCACAAAGGCATCCTGCATCCCATCTCGAACCACCATCACGACTTCATTGATGTCGGGACAGGCATCGAACCGCTGCCACGTATGAGCCACAACGGGAAGCCCCGCAATCTCGAGGAAGATCTTGTCGACATCAGGACCCATTCGAGTCCCACGTCCTGCCGCAACCATCAGCGCCGCGTTCATACAGTCGGAACCGTGCTTCAGAGACAAGCGGAGGAGAACCCTGAGATCCTGGAGCTCCGGATTGTGTCGTCGTTGGCTCCGGATGGATCCGGCCAAAAAAAAAACCGCCCTGTTTCCAGGGCGGTCTTGAAGGAGATTTCGAATCAGGCC
>CAZZKQ010000611.1:0-2202 GCA_964654875.1 uncultured Verrucomicrobiota bacterium
CCCGGATCCGAAGCCCTCGAGCGGAAGCGTCTGCAGCTGCCGAAGGGCGCATTGGAGGTGTTCCACAACCATCCCGAAGCCATCCGATACATCGCCCATCTCGAGATGAAGGCGGGCGTGGATCGCGGACACCACGTGCACCAGCGCAAGGACGAGTCGTTCTACCTCATCTCGGGACACGTCACGATCGGGGTCGAGGCCCTCGACACCGGGGAACGCCATCTCCTCGACGTGCGGCCCGGGGACCTCGTGGAGATCCGCCCCGGCATCGCCCACGCGGTCCGCGTCCACCAAGGCGGCCATGCCGTGGAGTTCGCCCGGGACCCCGTCGGCACCGACGACACCCGGCCCCACCGGGTCTGGGAGGATTGAGGGACGGACACCTCTCTCGCCGACCCGGAGGTCGTCTACTCCACCAGCGAGGGTTCGGCACCCAGGGTGCCGACCAACTGCTCCACGTATTCCGGCCGCTTCACGCGCTCGAGCATCACCCGGGCATGGGAGAGACGCTGGCGGATCCCCAGCCGCTCGGCCTCACCCGCATAGCCCGGCTTGGCCAGAAACCGCTCGAGGTACTGTCCGTGTCGCTGCCACGACCGCACCTCGCCCCGCTGACGCGCCCGGAGACGCTCCCGGTACCAGTCGCTCGCCAGGATCTGCTCCCGCGAGAACAGGGCCCGCAGACCCGGATCGTCGATCCCCTTCCCCTCGCAGGTCCCGTCTCGCATGACCTGCAGCAGCACCTTCAGGGGCGGACACGCCAGCGCGATCGACCCGTCCTCGAAATACTGCTCCGCCACCCGCCGGTGGGTCGCCACCACATTGTCGACCGCATCGGCGAACTCCTTCGGATCCTGAAGCTCCGGCTTCAGCATCTCCTCCGTGAGCACCGCATGCGGGTGGTTGAAGATGCGCCCGAAGAACCGGTGGGTGAACAGGTGGGTGATCCGGTATCCGAGCCGGCTGGCGAGGACCCGCCGGTCGCCGACCGCGTAGTCCTCCAGGCGCTCCAGCATGCCGTTGGCGATCATCCACTCCGGCTCCCGTTCCTCGGGACGCATCCGGCACCAGACCTCCGGAACCAGGAGCGAGACATCGTGGTCGACCCGGTAACGCGGCCCCAGGCACCCCGCGCTCGTCAGGAAACCGGGATAGCCACTGATCGCATAGCTGACCAGGGCGGCATTGAGGTCGTGGATGGGCAGCAACGCGTTGAACGGCCCCTTGGTCAGCGCTCCCTCGCTGCCCGCACCGGTGGTCGACGGCGACTTGCCGGTCATCGAGGAGATGAACTCCATGAAGAGTTCCGGGAGCTCCATGTAGTGGATCGGACCGTAGCAGGCGAGCGAGCGGATCTTGCCCTCGGCCGCATTGTTGCGACGTCCAGCCAGGACCGCCGTCACCGGGATGTGCAGGGCCTGACCCGGAGCCACACCCCGGGCCAGCCGGAGCGAGACCTCGGCGAGCCGACGGGAGATCGGGTCGGCGATGTCGGGCCGCAGCTGGAGATAGCGGGGATTCTTCGAGGGCGCTCCATCGACCTTCCGCGGAAAGGCCGGGCAGACGAAGAACTCCGGCCCCTGCCCCTCCGCGACGTCCTGGATGAACCGTCTCATCGGCTCGGTGAACTCGTGGAATCCGACGGCATCCTCCGTCAACGCCACCGCGTCCTGTCGGGTCAAGGGCTCGTAGTTGGAGAAGAAATTTCCCCCGGCCACGAAGTCGCGCTCCGTCGTGTGGTCATAGCCCCGGATCACGGCGTCGTCCGGCCGCTGGAACAGCCGCGTCTCACAGTTGTGCACGAACTTCAGAGAGGGATACGGCGGCTGGGCCGGGGCGAGGCCGCCCAGGGCCGACCGCGGGACGACCACGCTCGCCGTGATGTCGTCCTCCTCCTGCACCTTCGCAGCGGGATGGAAATCCTTCCGGAGCCCGAACGTTCGCCATGCCCCATCCGCATCATAGCCCACCCGGAGGAACTGGGTGACCAGGCGACGGCGCTTCACCCGGAGTTCGTTCGATGGGGCCCCGTTGATGATGTCGACCGTGAAGTGCTTCGCCCAATCGGAGCCCCACGCCGGTTTCCAGAAGCGCTTCACGACGAACACCAGCTCCTTGATGTGCTGGGGGATCGATCCCAGCCACCGGTTGTACTCGTCGTGGTAGTCCTCGGCACTCGGGGTCAGGAGCTTGATCACGCTG
>CAZZKQ010000612.1:0-2199 GCA_964654875.1 uncultured Verrucomicrobiota bacterium
CGGCCTCGGAAGCACGGCCAAGGCATCGGTCGAGCAGATCGAGCGACTTGTCCACGCCGAGGACCTCCCGCGTCTCCAGGAGGTCATCCACAGGGTGCGGCGGGGCGAGGCCTGCGATGCGCTTGAGTTCCGTATCGTCCGGCGTCAGAACGAACTCCGCCACCTCCTCGGCAATGCCGTCGGCATCCCCGACGAACGGGGCGTCGTGCAGCGGATCCTGGGCACCATCCAGGATGTCACCGAGCGCAAGCGCGACGAGGTGCTGATCCGATCCCAGCAGCGTCTCTCCGAGGCCCTGCTGCGCCTCGCCAAGCGGCTCGAGCGGTCACATCGGGTCGCGGAGGCGATGAGCATCGCCACCGAGGAGATCCACCGCACGCTGGGCCTGCCTTCGCTGTGGTTCCTCCAGTACTCGGACGACGGGGAACGGGTGCGGCTCGTCCACAGGGCCTCCGCCGGGGAGGAAGGCGAGTCCTCGGGCGGCTGGGTCCCCGTAGGCTCCCATCCCCTGCTCGGCTCGATCCGTGCGGCCCGGGAGTGGACGCTGATGAGGACGGAGGGTGAGGTCGGCAGTCCCTCACCCGAGGGCTGGCCCGATCTCCTTGGAATGGACGCACTCCACGTGCCGATCCTCCTGGCCGGAAACCAGCGCGGGGCGATCGGCGTGTCGAGGACCCCATCCGACGATCGTCCGGAGCTGGGCGGTCTCGAGCGCCAGTTCCTCCTCTCCGCCATGGCGAACATCGGCGTGGTCCTCGACCGCGTGCTGGCTTCGGAGGCGCGGGACCAGATGACCCAGGCCCTTCAGGTCAGCGAGGAGCGGCTCCAGATGGCCTCGCGGGTCGGCGGCGCCGGCGTGTTCGAGGAGAATCCCTCGACCGGCGAATTCTACGCCTCGCCGCTCCTCGCCGAGATCGTCGAGCTGCCATCCGGTGTGCGCCCGCTCCAGAGCCTGCTGGACCGGATCCTGCCGGAGGACAGCCATGGACTGGTCGGATTCCTGCGTCGCCTGCAGGACCCGTCCCGCGGCCGAAGGGCCGAGCACGAGTGTCGGCTGCGTCTGGCCGATGGCGGGATCCGCTGGCTCCGGATCCAGGCCCAGACGTGGTTCGAACCCCAGGGGGAACGGGGACGTCCCGCGCGGACCATCGGAACCGTGGTCGACATCACGGACCGGAAGGCCGCGGAGGCGGCGCTGCGGGCATCGATCCAGGAGAACAGCGACCTCCGGACCGCGCTCGACCAGCATGCGCTGGTGGCGATCACCAGTCCTCTCGGCCGGATCTCCTTCGTGAACGACAAGTTCTGCGCCGTCTCGCGCTATGACCGGTCGGAACTCCTCGGACAGGACCACCGCCTGATCAACTCCGGACACCATACGAAGGAGTTCTTCCGGGACCTCTGGAACACGATCGCCGCCGGGCGGGTCTGGCAGGGGGACATCCGGAACCGGGCCAAGGACGGCACCTATTTCTGGGTCGCCACAACGATCGTCCCGTTCCTCGACGACCGGGGGATCCCGGCGCGGTACATGGCGATCCGCGCCGACATCACGGAGCGCAAGAGGGCCGAGGAGCAGCTGCGCCAGGCGCAGAAGCTCGAGTCGATCGGCACCCTGGCCGGCGGCATCGCCCATGACTTCAACAACATCCTCAGCGCGATCCTGGGCAACGCCGAGCTGGCCCGCATGGATCTGGATCCGCACCACGAGGCCTATGGCTGCCTCGAGGAGATCCGGAAGGCGGGCCAGCGGGCGAAGGGCCTGGTGCAGCAGATCCTCGCCTTCGGACGCCGCCAGCCCTCCGAGCAGAAGGCGGTTCCCCTGCAGGCGCTGGTCGAGGAGATGGCACGGCTGCTCCGGGCGACCCTGCCGGCGGGGGTTGATCTCCAGCTGGCCCTTGATCCGCTGGCACCCCCGGTCCTCGGGGATGCCAACCAGCTGCACCAGGCCCTCTTCAACCTGTGCACGAATGCCTGGCATTCGCTCGACGACCAGCCGGGCACGATCTCGATCCGTCTGGGCTCCTGCACCCTCGACCACCGGGCATCGGCCGCCCTCCCGGGCACGCGTCCCGGCCGACACGTCCGCGTGGAGGTCGCCGACACCGGTCATGGCATCGAGCCCGAGGCCCTGCGCCATATCTTCGAGCCCTTCTTCACCACCAAGCCCCCGGGCAAGGGAACCGGCCTGGGGCTCAC
>CAZZKQ010000613.1:0-2198 GCA_964654875.1 uncultured Verrucomicrobiota bacterium
CGGGGCGCGGGTCGACAGTCTCCGTCCCGGCGGACCTGCCGAGAAGCTCCTGAGGAAGGACGATGTGGTCATGGAAATCGCCGGCTATCCGGTCGGCAGCGACGGCACGGTGTTGTATCGGGACAACCGGGTCTCCGGGGCCATTCTGTTCCAGACGGTCCAGGACGGGGAGACGGTTAAGTTGAAGGTCTGGCGGGATCGGAAGCCGATCGAAGTGGAGGTCCCGGTGGCGGTCTATCAGGGGGATCGGTTGGCGGGAAACCAGTATGATGTCCCTCCACGCTATCTGATCCACGGAGGACTGGTGTTCACGCCACTGAGCGCCGACTACCTCCGAACATTGGGCCGGGACCGTCCCGACGCCTCGAGCTCCGCCCTGTTCTATGAGCTGTATTATCGGCGTTCCGAGGATCCGGGGGGGGCACGGTCCGAACCGGTAGTCCTCTCGACGGTTCTGGCCCATCCGGCCAATGCAAACCTCCGCGTCCGCGGCAAGGTGCTGGTGAACCGGATCAACGGGGTGCGGATCGACCGCCTCGAGGATGTTGCGCAGGCCCTTGGAAAGAAGGGCGAGGGGGCCCACGTGATTGAATTCGCAGGCCAGGACGGCTTCGAGTGCCTCGAGCGCGAGGCCTCGGCCCAGGCCACGCCCCAGGTCCTCGAAACCTACGGAATCTCCTCCGACCGCCGCCTATGACCCGTCCATTCCTTCTCTTCCTTCTACTCATCGTCGGCATCGCGCCGACCGCTGCCGGTGAATCCTCCTGGGACAAGTCGGTCGTCACCGTGGAGGTCACCTTCAAGGACTACGACTTCTTCCAGCCGTGGAACACCCCGACCCGTTCGGTCCGCAAGCAGGGTCTGTACGTCGGGGATCATGAGATTGTCACCACGGCCCAGTATCTGCCCACCGAGACGCTGGTCCGCTTGCAGAAGGGGGGACGGGGCAAGTGGTTTCCGGCCAAGGTGGTCTGGTTCGATCCGCATGCCGACCTCGCGGTGATCACGTCGGAGGATCCGGAATTCTGGGTGGGACTCCGTCCAGCGCGACTGGCGAAGGCCATTCCCCAGGCGCAGGACTTCAATCTGATCCGCTGGAAGGATGGCAACCTCGAGAGCCGCCGGGTGGAGTTCAGCAAGTTCACGGTCAAGGACGGGGCCCTGAGTTTCGCCCCGCGACTGACCCTGGAACTGAACACGGATCTTGGGGGATTGGGCTGGGCGGAGCCGGTCACCCTCAATGGTACAGTGGCAGGCCTGACGACCTCCAAGGGCGGCAACACCTGCAATGTGGTCCCGGCCCCCTTCATCCGTCAGATCCTCGAGGCCCGGGCCAAGGGCAGGTATCCGGGGATGGGGTATTTCGACTTCGTCTGGGAGCCCGGTGAGAATCCCACGACGCTGGAACATCTCGGGCTCAAGGGACCCGGCCGGGGCGCCATCGTCATCCGCGTCCCGAATCGACCCGGGGTCGAACCCGTGCTGAAGCCCAAGGACCTCCTGTTGGAGGTCGACGGCTTTCCGATCGATGTCGCAGGAGACTATCTCGATCCGCAGTACGGCCATCTCCTCCTGGAGAACCTGTCGAGTCGGGGACATCTGGCCGGGGATACGGTCCCGATGAAGGTCCTTCGGGATGGGGTGGAGACCCACATCAGCTACGTCCTGCCGAAGGCCGAGTACCACGACGACCTCGTCCCACGGGAACTGTTCGACCACCCGCCGGAGTATGTGGTGGCGGGCGGACTGGTGTTCCAGGCCCTCGATCAGCCGTTCCTGAGGGGTTGGGGTGAGGATTGGCGTCGCCGGGCCCCGTTCCGACTCCAGCACTATCAGAATGGAAGTCCCACGGCAGAGCGTCCGTCGCTCGTTCTCCTCAGCAACGTGCTGCCTGATCCCGTCAACGTTGGCTACCAGGAGGCCCGGTTCCTCGTGGTCGATCGCATCAATGGCCGAAGGATCTCGACGTTGGCGGATGTGGTCGAGGCGTTGAAGGACCCGAAGGATGGTGTCCACAGGGTCGAGTTCATGAAGGGCGACACCCTTCAGTCCCTGCTCCTGGATGCCGCCTCGATGGATCAGGCGACCCAGCGGGTCATCCGTCGATACGGCCTACCAGCGGCCCAGCGAGTCACGGAGCCGGCGGCAAAGACGAAGACGCAGGGCGCCAAGGGTTGAAAGAAAAGAGGCCGGGGTGA
>CAZZKQ010000614.1:0-2198 GCA_964654875.1 uncultured Verrucomicrobiota bacterium
ACCTCGAACCGGCCCGTCGTCGCGTGATCTCGGGCCATCGCGACTGGCTGCTCCGGCAGGCCGCGGTCTGGGACCGTTGGGAGGGACAGGTCCTGCGGGGCTTCGCCGCGGCCGCGGCCGCCGGACAGCTCGAGCTCATCACCTGCTCCGCCACCCACGCCCTCCTCCCCCTGCTCCGCCGACAACCCGGGCGTCTCCGTCGACAGCTCCACACCGCGGCGGAATTCCATGAGTCCTGGACAGGCCGACGCCCCCGGGGCTTCTGGCTTCCGGAATGCGCCTGGCACCCGGAACTCGACCCGCATCTGGTCGAGGCCGGATTCCGATGGACGATCGTCGAGTCGCACGGACTCCTTCGGGCGGATCCGCGTCCACGACAGGGACTGCTCGCACCGATCCTCACCCCCGCGGGCCTGGCGGTGTTCGGACGCGACCCCGCGAGTGCCCGGCAGGTCTGGAGCCGTGACGGCGGATATCCGGGCGACCCGAGGTACCGGGAGTTCCACCGCGACGTCGCCGACGACGCGGAATGGGAGTATCTGCGCCCCCATCTGGGCGGTGCGGAATGCCGCTCCCCCACCGGGATCAAGATCCATCGGGTGACCGGACCCGGCCCGGAGAAGGATCTGTACGACCGCGATGCGGCCGAGGCTGCCGCCCGGGAACACGCCCGGCACTTTGTACAGGAACGGCTCCGCATGGGCGCCGCGGCGGGGAGCCGGATGCGGCGTCCCCCGATGGTGGTGGCGCCCTACGACGCCGAGCTGTTCGGGCATTGGTGGTTCGAGGGCCCCGGGTTCCTCGATGCCGTGGCGCGGGAGGTCCAGGGGCTCGGCGGGACCATTGAGAGAGTGGGACCCACGGAACACCTCGAGCGGTTCCCCAGACTCGAGTGCTCCATGCCGGCGGAGTCGACCTGGGGTGAGGGGGGCCACCTTTCGGTATGGCTGGACGAGGCGACCAATGCGTGGCTCCAGCCCCGCCTCCAGCGGGTCTCCCGACGCCTCGATGACGTCCTCCAGAGGCGCGGTGGACCCGACGCGACCGGCGTGACCGGACGGCTCCTGCGTCAGGCCGGACGGGAACTCCTGCTGGCCGAGGCCAGCGACTGGCCCTTCCTGATGCACCAGGGCACCGCGGGCGACTACCCGCGCCGACGGGTGGAGGCCCATCTCGACCGCCTGGAGGCCCTCCTGCAGCGGCTTGAAACCTCTCCGTCACCCGAGGCTCCGGTCTGGCTGGCCGACCTTGAATTCCGTCACAACCTCTTCCCGGGACCCGAACCGGCGGGCTGAGGCGAGGATCGGTTCAGCGGAACATCCCGAAGGCCTCGAGCCCCTCGAGAATCCCCGCCGCGCACGGAGTCCGGGCCACGTAGCCACCCTCCGCCCGGACCTGGTCCTTCACCGATGGCAGGCCGTTCGAGGGCGTGATGAGCCAGTGGGCGACCTCACGACGCAGCATCGGCAGATCGTTGAGATGATCCCCGGCGGCACAGGTCTGGGCCGCGGACAGGTTCGTCAGACGCTGGATCTCCTGGAGGGCCGTTCCCTTGCTGTAGCCCCGATGACTGAGCCGGAGGTAGACGTCGTTGCGCACCGGCACCATCTCCTCGACCGAGCGGCAGAACCCCTCGAGCTCGTCCTGGATCGCATCCATCTGGGCGTTGCTCCTCGCGATCACGCAGAGGGGCGACCACTCGTCGGCATAGAACGTGGCATCGAACCGCGACTCGAGCCCGGAGAACAGCGTCCGGAGCGCGGACCCGTTCCGTCCGAAGACCTCACGGTGGTCGTCCTGGCAGGCCGTGTGCCAGGGCTCGACCGCCTCGTAGTGGCCCCGCACATGCCGATGGATCTCCCGCTCCACGGTCACGACAAAGTCCGGCAGGACCCGGGATCTGGCCCGCCCCAGGCTCTCGAGCAGGCTCGCGAGATGGCGTCCGGTGTTGATCACCCAGACCCCCGACCGCCCCTGGAACTCCAGGATGCGGTCCTGGAACAGGTCCGGGATCGGCGCATGCGCGAAGTCCTCATGGATGGTCCCGTCGAAGTCGGTTGAGACGATCCGGATGTCGGCGGAGGGATGGGTCATGAAATGGGTCGATGGACGGCCGGGAACCCCCGGACCAACGGGTCACGCCTCGTTGCGGGACACCTGCCCCAGCTGCGAGGGGAGGTAGGGCAGCAGCTGCTTGT
>CAZZKQ010000615.1:0-2193 GCA_964654875.1 uncultured Verrucomicrobiota bacterium
CACGGGTGCGCCACGTGTGGCGGATCGAGATGGGGCCGTGACGGAGCACAGCCCTACCGGAATCGCCTCTGTCGTTGTCTCGCCCGTCTTGCCTATGGGCCTCCGCAACGACACAGAGGAAGAGCGAGGACGGAGAACCCCTCTTCTGGGTCGCCTGACCTGATTGTCTTCCATCATCCTGCTGGCATGCCTCGCCCGTCGCGTCGACACCCCGCAATCCCCGCCTGCAACCAAAGCCCCTCGGGATGGTGGATCTTCCGCGAAGTGGAGTACTGGGTGGCCACGGGGAAGGGCACGTCGCCGCGGACCCGTCATCCGGTCTGGGAGAACACCCGGTTGATCCGTGCCGGAAACCGCGACGAAGCCTACCGAAAGGCCCTCGCGCTTGCCCGTGAGGGGCATCCGTCGCGGACGGAGGGCGGTGAGTGGCGGTCCGCCGGGATCTCCATGCTGCTCCCCGTCTATGAGGATCTCGAGGACGGCTCGGAGATCCTTTGGGAGGTTCGTGGGTCGCTTCCGATCGAGAGCATCCGGAAGCGGGTCCGGACGAAACGCACCCTTCCCGTGTTCGACGACAGCGAGGGTTGATCGATGCCGCGGCATCTTCGTTGCGGGATTACCCGATCCTGCACGGACCCGCGGTTCTGATCGGTCCGGCGGGGATCAGGGGCCCTCCGTTCTCTGCCTATTCGTAGCGGAGCGCCTCGATGGGGCTGAAGCGGGCGGCCTTGATCGCGGGGAGCACGCCGGCAAGGACGCCGACGGCAGCGCTGAAGGCGACCGCCACCAGCTCCGCGTTGCGCGTGATCATGGGGGAGTTGGAGGTCGGGGTGACCTTGGCGAGGAGGTCGACGAACAGCTCGGAGACTCCGAGGCCGAGGAGTCCGCCGATGAGGGCGAGGACGGCGCTCTCGATGAGGATCTGGATGAAGATGTTGGCGCCCGTGGCGCCGACGGCCTTGCAGATGCCGATCTCGCGGACGCGTTCGTTGATGCTCGCGAGCATGATGTTCATGATGCCGATCCCGCCCACGAGCAGGCTGATGCCGGCGATGATGCCGCCGCTCAGCCGGGCGTTCTGGATCTGCTTGTTGATGCTCTCGACCTGGTTCTCCTGGGTCTCGAAGGTGAAGTCCTCGATCCCCTGGTGGGTGAGCAGCATCACGTTCTTGGCCTGCTGGAGGGCCTCCTCGAGGCGGCTGAAGTCGGCGACCTTGATGTCGATGTCGGTCAGTCGGGGGTCCGGGACGCTGTTGAGGAGGGTGCCGCCGGAGCGGAAGCGGACCCAGGCGGTGTTGAGGGGGATGTAGACGGTCATGTTCTTCCGCCAGAACGCCCAGCCTCCCTTCTTGCCCCAGCCGCGGGACCGCTTGGGTCCGCCCACCTCGGCCGGCTTGCCCTTCTGCTCCCGTTGGCGCGCCCGTTCCTTGGCCTCCTGCTCGCCCATGTATTCCTGGAACATCCCGACGATGACAAAGGGCTGGCCGTTGAGCTGGATCGTCTCACCGATCGGGATGATCTCGCGTCCGACGTCGTCGGGCTTCCCGAACAGTTCATCGCGGATGCCGGTTCCGATCACGCAGACCGGTCGAGCCTCCTCCTCATCGATCTCGTTGAAGAAGCGTCCGTGGGCCACCGTGTGGAGGTTCATCTCGAGCACGGCGGGCCAGCCGCCGACGCATTCGCTGGGCTCGGTCCGCTTGTCGCCTCGGCTGAGGGTGACATCCTCGAGGGCCATCTCGGGGGAGACGATCCGGAGCAGGGGGGCGCTGCGGCGGAGGGCCTCGACATCGACGAGGGTGCGTCCGGGTGCGGAGTCGGCCAGATGATCCTGCCAGGCCGGGACGGCCTGGGGGCGGACCAGCACCTTGTCGACGCCACCCATGGCCACCATGGTCTCCTTCATCCCGTTCTCCATGCCCTTGATGATGGCGGACATGCCCACGAGGCTGGTGACCCCGAGGATGATGCCGAGCATGGTGAGGAAGGACCGGGACTTGTGGGCCCAGATCTCCTTCAGTCCGACGGCGATGGAGTTGAGGAGGATCATCAGTCGTAGCGGAGCGCCTGGATGACGTTCATGCGTGAGGCGCGGAAGGCGGGGATGAGGCCGGCGAGGACGCCGATGGTGACGCTGGCGGCGAAGGCAAGGCCCATGGAGCCGAGGGTGACCACCGGGGCGTTGTCGGTGGG
>CAZZKQ010000616.1:0-2182 GCA_964654875.1 uncultured Verrucomicrobiota bacterium
CCGCCTGCTCGTTGCCCGTGGTCCCCGCCACCGGCAGATCCCACGTCAGCACCGGTGCCGCCACATCCTTGAACGCCGCACCCACCGTCCGGTTGGCCGCCATCACCAGGGTTGTGGGATTGGCCGTGCCAGTGAGGTCTCCTCTCCACTCCTCAAACCGATACCCCTCCGCCGGCACGGCACTCAAGGTCACCACGTCCTTCGGATCATACCGCTCCTTCAACGGATCCACCGTGATCGTCCCTCCCATCACCGCGCTCAGGGTCAGGGTCGTCAGCTTCCGGATCTGGAACGTCTGCTCCGCCTGAGCTGCCAGCCACAACGGACTCCCCGGGTTCAGCGCCCGCACCGTCACCGCCCCCTCGTTCAACAGGGTCAACGTTCCACCGCTCACCGTCGCCGGTCCGCTCAGCACCGAGAACGTCACCGGCAACCCCGCGCTGCTCGTCGCCACCAACGCCACCGGGCCACTTCCCAGCACCGGCTCACCGATCGGCTGGAACGTGATCGTCTGTACGCCACGGCTCACCGTGAACGTGTTGGTCCGGCTCGGAGCCGCCTCGTAGTTGGCCGTGCCCGACTGATCCGCTGCGACTCCAATCGCGCCCACTCCCGTCAGCCGCAGCTCCGCACCACTGACCGTCGCGGGACCACTGACGATCCGATACGCCACCGGAAGACCCCGGCTCGATGTGGCCTCAAGCGGGATCGGGTTGGTCGTGTAGCCCCGATTGGCCAGGACCGGGAAGGTCAGCGTCTGCGATGCCTTGCCGACGACCACCGTCTGGCTCGCGTTGGCCGCCTGATACCGTGCATCCCCCGCCTGCATCGCCTGCACCAGGATGCTTCCGGCACCGGTCAGGGTCAGCATGGACCCCGACACCGTGCCTGGACCGCTCAGCACCCGGAAGGTCACCGGCAGTCCTGAACTGCTCGTCGCCACCAGCGTCACCGGACCCTCCCCGAAGGTCTTCGCCCCCATCCCACTGAACGTCAGGGTCTGCGTCCCTTGTGTCACCGTGAACGTCTGGTCCTTCGGCAGCGCCGACTGGTAGTTCACATTGCCCAGCTGGCTCGCCCGCACCACCACCGTCCCCACCCCGTTCAGGAACAGCTGCGTTCCAAGAACACTCGCCGGGCCCGTCAACACCTCAAAGGCCACGGGCAGACCCGAGCTCGCATTGCCCACCAACGGAATCCCGTTGGTCGCAAACGCCCGGTTCGACAGCGCCGCGAAGGTGAGGCTCTGCGCCGCCTTCACCACCGTCACGGTCGTGTCCGCGCTGGCCGACTGGAAGTCCGCCGACCCCGCCTGCACCGCCCGCACGACAATCTCCCCCGCACCCGTCAGAGTCAGGCGATCCCCTTGCACCGTGCCCGGACCGCCCACCACCTGGAACACCACCGGAAGCCCGCTGCTGGCGCTGGCCTTCAGCGTCCGCGGCGCATCACCAAAGGTCGCGTCCTCGACCGGCGTCCAGGTCACCGTCTGCGCCGCCGGAGCCACAACCCGCTCGACCTCCACCGAGATCGGAGCCCACACCTCATTCCCCGCCTGCGCAGCCCGCAGTCGGACGGTGCCGCCGCCCTGGGGCACCAGGAGTCCGTTCTCCAGCCGACCCGGTCCGGAGATCACCTCCAGCGTCACGGGCAGACCGCTCGACGCCGTGCCGGCGATCGCCACCCCTACGCCCTGATGCACCAGGCCGTCGCCGCCGGTCACGGTCAACGTCTGCTCCTGCCACACATTCACCCGCACCGGCAGGCCCAACACCGACGCGCTGAAGTCGGGCTTGAAGAGCACTGGCCACACTGTCGAGGAGCGCTCCAGCCGCTGGGGTTCCAGATAGAAGAACGACGACGCCGTCGGCTCCGTGCCATCCAGGCTGTAGAACACCAGCCAGTCGTCCTTGCTGTGTTGGACGGCGAACTGCACCGGCGGCAGGCTGCCCACCGTGTTCGTGGCCACCCCTCCGTTCACCAGCGTCACCAGATCCACCACCTCCACGGTGAACCCGTTGGTGACGCTCAGGCTGCCGTCGCTCACGGCCACCTCGATCCGGTTCGTCGATGGCGCCTGTGCGCGACCCGGCGTCCAGGTGAGCTGTCCCTGCGCCGTGACCACGACGTTGCTCGGGCCCCGAACGAGTCGGTAGCTCAGCGGGTTGGCGGGCAGGTCCGT
>CAZZKQ010000617.1:0-2178 GCA_964654875.1 uncultured Verrucomicrobiota bacterium
GTAGCCCAGCGTGTAGAGCAACGTGTGCGCCATGTCGGCCTGGAACCCGACGACCTTCGGCATGCCGACGGCCTCGAGGGTCTGGATCATGTACTTCCAGGAATGCATGCCACCCCAGCAGATCTCGCCCTCGGCCGCCAGACGCTCACCGTGGTCCTTCGCCACCTTGCCACCTTCCTTGAACGTCTTGGCGATCAGCTTGGTGTTGCCCTTCGGATCCTTGTCCCAGTCGGTCACCGAGGCCGCGGAATCGATCCGCACCACGCCGTCCGGACGGACCCCGAGCTCCCGGAGCTTCTGCGCGATGCGACAGGCCTTCCGGACTGAGGTCACCCAGTTGGACCGCTTCGTCTCATCGCCCATCGCCGAGCCGTCGAACCAGACCGGCGCCACCACGGAACCGACCGCGAAGCCCTTCTTCCGGATCTTGTCGGCGAGGCGCTTGATGCCGTCGTCCGAGAGGTCGATGTCGATGTGCGGGTTGTAGAGGAAGAGGTCGACACCATCGAAGCGCACCCCGTTGACCTCCGCCTTCGCGGTGAGGTCGAGCATGGTGTCGAGGTCGATGAACGGCTCCGCACCCGGACTGCCCTTGCCAACCAGGCCGGGCCACATGGCGTTGTGGAGCTTTGGGAAATTGTTGGCGACGGGCACGGTGGAGGTGGGCTTCTTGCTCATGACGTGGAAAGTGCTCCGTTAGGTGCCGGAAAACGCCCCACCCGCGCAAGCGACAAGTGGGGTCCGAGGAAGAAAGTCGCGGCCCTCAGTCGGATCCGCCGGACAGCCGCGGCACCCGATGGGACCGCTCACCACATCGACTGGCGACGCACCTCCAGGCCCTCCGACCGGCCATCGAGCTGGGCCCGAACCGATTCGGCACGATCCCGGACGAACCGCTTCAGCCGCCACGCCGGACGTCCGCCACCCTCATCCCCGCCTCGTCCCTCGGAAGACCCGTCGCCTCCGGTCTCCTCCTGTCGATCCTCCAAGGAAACCGCCTGCCGCATCTTCCGGAGCCGCGTCGTCGACCACTCCGCCACCAAGGGCTCCAGCACCACCGCCACCCCATCCATCCGACGATACAGCCGCTCCATCGTGAAGAGTTCCGCGAGCAGCCGCTCCAGTTCCGACCGATACGCGCGCCGGAAGGCCTCGACCTCGAACACCCGCTCGAGGAACCGGTTGGGTCCGACCCACGGCCGCGAGATCCGGGCCCGCGCCCGCTCCTCGTCCGTGCCGAGGAACGGGAACTCCCCCCAGCTGTGGTCCAGATCCCATGGGATGAATCCGAACCGGTTGTCCCCCGGATGCAGGTACATCAGGAAGTTCTGGCCGTTCGACAGGATCCCGTCGTAGTTCGACAGCATCACCTCACATGCGAGAAACCGCGCCATCTCCCCGAGGTCGAAGAACTCCCCAAGACGCGCCGCAAACTCCGCATCCCCGGAGTGCGTCACGAACCGCGCGGTCTCCATCAGCCGTGCCTTCTGGGAGTCCGAAACCGACGTCTTCGGGTCGTAGATCCCGTCGTACTCCAACCAGTTCGTTCCGAGGTCGGAGAACAGCCCGTAGGTGACGGGTTTGAACAGGGCCACTCCGGGGACACCGAACCGCTCGCGGGCCCAGTCTGCGTCGGGATTCTCGACCAGCACATAGGGACCGAGGAAGCGGTTCGTTTCACGCCCCTCGACATCGAGGAACACGCGGCCCAGCGTAGTCCGTGGCGCAGGAACGCCAGCATCCCGATAGAACTCGTAGCCGAGCAGGTCGCTCATGCAGGTCGTGTCCGCCGCCAGGTTCCCGAGGTTGAACTGCCGACGCCCCCCGAACGATCGGCCTTTCTGGTGCTTCGACAGGTCGATCTTGAACGGACGCCGATAGCTGCGGAGGGATTCCAGGAAGGTCCCGTTGCCCTTGAATCGCACCCCGGCATTCGTGAAGACCACGCCGCCGATCGACACCCGTCCGGTCGACCACGGCTGGTCGAAGCCCAGCACGCCGGCCAGACCGTTGCGCAGGGCATCCGGACTGCGGAGCTTCGGCTGTCCGCTGGGATCCGACAGCCAGTCCGTCATCGGCGGACGCCGACGGTGCTGGAGGGCCTCCCATTCCGACGTGGTGAAGGACAGCGACAGGTTCCAGACCCGATCCCACTGGTAGAAGTCGGAGGCCCCTCGG
>CAZZKQ010000618.1:0-2173 GCA_964654875.1 uncultured Verrucomicrobiota bacterium
ACCCGATCGCCGGGCTTCAGAAGGATGATATCGCCTGGAACCAGATCGCCCACCGCGACCTCCTGATCCCGGCCAGCACGCCAGCGACGGGCCCGCTCCGGTGCCAGCTGGAGCAGCGACCGGAGTGCGTCCCCCGCACGGGAGGCCATCCGGGCCTCGAGCCAATGACCCAGGCTGATGAGGGTGAGGATCCCAGCCGATTCCATGAAGTACACGTGGCCAGGGAATCCAGTGAACAGGGCCCAGACACTGAATCCGAACGCGGCGGTCGAGCCGATCGACACGAGCGTGTCCATGTTCGACCGGCCCGAGCGGAGCTGCCGCCAGGCCCCCCGGTAGAACTGGGCCCCAACGACCCCCTGGACGGGAAGCGTCAGAATCAACGCGGTCCACTGATAGGTGCGATTCATCCCAAGGCCCAGGACCCACTCGGCCGCCATGAGAGCCAGAGTCACCGGAGCCCCGAGCAGCAGCGCCCGGGTCCAGGGTTGAAGACGGGGCCTCGCTGCTGCGGCGGCGGCGGACCGGATCCGGGCCGCGTAGCCGGCCTTGTCGAGGGCCTCGACCAGGAGCGCATCGGCCGGCTCGCCCGGGATGGATCGGCGCACCGATGCCGTGGCTGCAGCCAGATCCACCCGTACCCCTTCGACACCCGGCACACCCTGCAACGCCTCCTGGACCCGTAGGGCGCAGTGGTTGCAGGTCATGCCCTCCACCGACAGAACCACGGAAGGCCCATCCGCGGGAGGCACCGCAGGCGATGGGACGCGCGGTCGGAACGAGATCGGTGCGGAATCCACGATCCAAGTCTCGACCGCTTGGGGACCTCAGGCAATGACCGTCACCGGGACCGGGAGCCTGCCCGCGGAGCACAACGCTTCCTCAGTGAAGGATTGCCTCCCCGTTGGGACCCCTCCAGCCTGAACGGACTCCCAGAGCATGAACCCCGTGAAACTCCTCCTTTCGGCAATCGCCGCGACCCTCGCCCTCCATGTTGCCTCCGTTGCCGACGTGGTCCTGCCGCCAGGATTCGCCATTGAGACCCTCGCCGGCCCCGAGGTCGTGAGCGAACCCATGGAGATCGCGTTCGCCCCGGATGGCGCGGCCTGGGTCACCGGCCGTGCCGGACAGGTCTGGAGGATCGACACCATCACGCGGAAGTCACAGATCGTCGGCTCCGTGGCGACCGATGTGAGCGGCGACCGTGGACTCCATGGCATCGCCTTCCATCCGGACTTTCCGAAGACGCCCCACCTTTTTCTGGCCCACCACCGGACCAATGCCCCACAGGGCAAGTATGTGGCCTGCGTGACGCGGTGGACCGTGAAGGGGACCGGAGAGGCCTCGCGGATCGATCCTGCCAGCGAGAAGACGCTCCTGGAATGGGAGGGGGACGCGGCGGGACAACACGTCGGCGGCGCCTTGTTGGCCCATCCGAGCGAACGGGTGCTCTACGTCACCACCGGCGAGAACAACCAGAACGCCCAGATTCGGACCTACTGCGATGACCCCAACAACCGGGCACAATCCCTGGGCGACCTGCGCGGCAAGGTCCTCCGGATCGGGTTCGACGGGTCCCTTCCGAAGGACAATCCCCACGTCCAGACCACCGGTGCCGACCCCCGCATCTATAGCCGAGGACACCGCCAACCCTGGTCCCTGACCTTCGACCCGCCGACCCGGTCGATCCTCGTGGCCGAAAACGGCGGCGACCTCAACGACGACTTCGACGAGGTGAACCGGATCGTTCCCGGTGCGAACTACGGGTGGCCCAGGGTGTTTGGTCGAGGACTGCAGACACTCACCCGGACCAACCACATCGACGGGTTCACCGACCCCTGGTTCCAGTACCAGCGCAACACGGGTGCCTCCTGCGTCGGGGCGCTGATCTATCGGCCATCCACCTCCGGCGAAGGCTTTCCACAGAAATACCGCGGGGCCCTCTTCTACGCAGACTTCAGCCGCAAATCGATCCGTACCGCCCCATTGGATTCCAAGACCGGCACGCCGGGGGCCAGCGAATCCTTCGTCCAAGGCCTCCCGGCAGGCCCCCTGGCCCTGCAGCTGGGGCGGGATGGCGCGATCTACTTCGTCACCCACGGGGGCGCCACGAAGGGTTCCTCCGAGGACAGCCTCGCGCGGATTGTCTGGAAACAGCCGTGATGCAGGACGG
>CAZZKQ010000619.1:0-2169 GCA_964654875.1 uncultured Verrucomicrobiota bacterium
ATTCATGGGGAAGGGGGCGCCAGTTGGTAGCCGGCTCCCCGCACGGTGCGCAGCACGGTGGGATGCTCGGGGTCGTCCTCGATGAGGCGGCGCAGCCTCACGATGAAATTGTCCACGGTCCGCGGCGTGGGGTACTCGTCGCGCGACCAGACCTCGTCGAGGATCTCGTCGCGATGGATCACCCTCCCGCGCTGCGCTGCCAGCATCCTGAGGAGGGAGGCTTCCCTCGGACTCAGTGGCGTCACTGTGCCGTCACGGACGGCTTTCAGCTCGGCGAAGTGGATCGTGGCGTGTCCGATCCGGAGTGGGTCGGCCACCGAGGCCCAGTGTCGACGGCGACGCAGGCTGTTCTCGATCCGGAGCATCAGTTCCTCGAAATGGAACGGCTTCACCACATAGTCCTCCGCACCGAGTTCCAGTCCGTGCACACGGTGGTGCGGTTCCCCCCGGGCGGTCAGGAACACGACCGCGGTCGCGGGGTGCTGTCGCCCGATCTCCTCGGCGAGGGTGAAGCCGGAACCGTCCGGGAGTCCGACGTCGACCAGGGCCAACGCGAGGGGTTCGAGCGACAGTTCCCGACGGGCCTCGCGCAGGGATCGGGCCCAACGCACCCGGTACCGGAAGTTGCCGAGGCGTTCCGACAGGGTGGAGCCCAGGTTGGGGTCGTCCTCCACCAGGAGGATGGAGGGCTCGGGGGTGTCAGGCATGGACGTCCTCCGATCGGAACAGGAGCCGGGTCTCGAACCCCGTGGGCCCGGGTTGGAAACGGGCCTCGCCTCCCATCCGTCGCATCAGCTGGGCAGTCAGGTAGAGCCCGACCCCGGCACCGCGCGAGGTGTCGCCGCGTGCGAACAGGGCCCCGAGTCTGCGGGGAGGGGGCGTCCTGGGCGTTCCATTGTCGGAGACGGTGAGCTGGACACGGTCCCCGACCGTGTCGGTCTGGATGCGGACGACGAGGGGGGTGGCCTCGGCGTGGCGGACGGAGTTTTCGAGGAGGTTTCGGAGGATGGTCTGCAGCCCGGCCGGGCTGGCGAGGACCCCGAGGTGGCTGGCGAGGTTCTCGATCTGGACCGGGCGCTGGACGGTGGGACGCCAGGTCCGCACGAAATCGGCCACGAGAGATCCCAAATCCACCGGCTGGGTGAGGACTTCACCCCCACCCTCGACACGTGCCAGCTCGAGGGCGCGTTCGACCTCGGATTCGAGCCGCGCCGAATCCTCGAGCATGCGGTCGACCAAGGTGCGTCCCGGTGCGCCGGGGGCGACCAGTTCGGACAGCCCCTCGGCTTCCAGGCGGAGCGAGGCCAGCGGGGTCCGGAGCTCGTGGGTGACCGACGTGAAGAAGTTCCGGAGCGACTGGGCCCGGCGGGAGTCCCGCCAGTGGAGCCCACCGAGGAGGATCAGACTCAGGATCAGGGCCCCGAAGAAGGTTCCGCCCTCCCAGAACAGCATGCGCTCGGTCCGCATCCACTGCTCCTGGGCCGCCCCGGGAGTCACGCCGGCTGCCTGCTCGAGGGTGGCGATCCGACCGGCCTGTCCGAGCATGAGAGAGACCCACCAGATCCCGAGACCGAAGAGGAAGACCAGCCAGGCCGCCTGGAGCACCATCAGTCGCCGGGCCGTGACCTGGGTCGTCCCGGAAAGGAAACCCGAGTTCCGATTCATGCCCGGCAGGATCTGCCCGTCGGCGGGGTGACGTCGATGACGTCCTTCCTGTCCGACCCCTCCTGCCGACACGTCGGCCTTCTCCCGAGGTACAGGGAGGGAGGTGGCGGAGGATCGGGCGACGGGCACGATCCGGAAAGCATGACCCAGACCCGGGGCCCGTGTGTCACGGCAGTGTCATGGATCGAGGAATGTCCATGGGATGGTCATTGACCCGTGGCTCCGAAGCACACTAGGACTCGCGGGTCCTCGGCCAGTGGGGACGCATTTCCCCGACATGATCCTGAACGATCTCCAGATCACGGCACTCGCCCGGCGCGGACTCATCCGGCCGTTCGTCCGCCGGCTGATCCGCAGGACCGAGGCCCGGCACCCGGTCCTGTCGTATGGTCTGTCGAGCTTTGGCTACGACCTCCGTCTATCCGCCCGGGAGTTCCACATCTTCCGGCACGTCCCCGGCACCGTGTTGGATCCCAAGGCGATCAGTCCTCGGAACCTGGAGCC
>CAZZKQ010000620.1:0-2166 GCA_964654875.1 uncultured Verrucomicrobiota bacterium
TGGCACATGGGATGTTGCAGAAAGGGTCAGGCCTTCGGAGCGGGGGCGTCTCCGGTCTGGATGCGATGGAGTTCAGCGTAGACACCGTTGAGCCGGACCAGTTCGGCATGGGTACCCTCCTCGGCCACGACGCCGGCCTTCAGGACGATGATCTTGTCGGCATCTCGGATCGTGCTGAGGCGGTGGGCGATCGTGATCACGGTGCGGCCGTGCATGAGACGCTCCAACGCTTCCATCACCAGCTTTTCAGACTCGGTGTCGAGTGCCGCGGTGGGTTCATCGAGGATCAGGATCGGCGAGTTCCGGATCAGGGCCCTGGCGATGCCCAGACGCTGGCGTTGTCCGCCGGAGAGGGTGAGGCCGCGCTCGCCGACGAGGGTGTCGTAGCCCTGGGGCATCCGGTCGATGAATTCGTGGGCGTTCGCGAGCCGCGCGGCCTCGCGGATCTCGTCCTCGGAGGCCCCGGGATGCCCGTAGGCGATGTTCTCCCGGATCGTGCCCCGGAACAGGACCGTGTCCTGGAGGACAAACCCGATGTTGCGACGGAGGGCGGCCAGTTCGAGGTCCCCCAGGTCCTGGTCATCGATCCGGATCCGACCGTTCGTCGGGTCGTAGAACCGCGGGATGAGGCTCACGACGGTCGACTTGCCACCGCCGGTGGGGCCGACGATCCCGATGCGTTGCCCGGGCTCGATGGTGAAGTTGACGTCCCGGAGCACGGGGGCCGCGGGGTCGTAGGCGAAGGCCACATGCTCGAAGACGATCCGTCCGCGGAGCGATCCCGGGTCCTTGGCGTCGGTCTTCTGTGGAATCCCGACATCGGTGTCGAGGATCGCCTGGATACGCTCCAGTCCCACGGAGGTCTGGGCGATCGTATTGGTCATCTTGGCGAGGTCCTGGACCGGCTTGAAGAACTTGGAGAGGTACGCGAGGAAGACGGTGAGCGAGCCGACCGTCATGGCGCCGCTGAGGATCAGGGACGCGCCGCGCCACAGGACGATGGCGGTGCAGAAGGCAACCGTGAGGTTCACCACGGGGGAGAGGAGCGACTTGATCTGGCGGGCCTTGAGGGCGGCCTCGACCGTGGCGTGGCTGGCCTCCCCGAGGCGGCTTTCCTCGAGATCCTCCCGGCCGAAGGCCTCCACCGTGCGCATCGAACCGAGTCCCTGTTGGACAACGGCCACGATGTCGCTCTGGCGTTTGCGGACCTCATGGGTCGCCTTCTTCACCGACTTCTTGAATCGGCTGACGAAGAGCAGGAGGAACGGGGTGACACCGACCGCGATCAGGGCGAAGTCCCAGTCGAGCCAGAACATCAACCCGAGCATGCCCACGATGGTGAGCAGATCGATCAGGATCCCGAGCGTCGCCGACGAGGCGAAGTTCTGGATCGTGGCCACGTCGTCGGTCAGCGTGCTGAGCAGGAGACCGGTCTGGTGGGTATCGTAGTAGGACAGAGAGAGCCGCTGCAGGTGGTGGTAGATCCGGAGGCGGAGGTCGTTGGCGACCCATTGACCGACGCTCTCGGTATAGTAGTTGGCGACGTATCCGGCGATGGAGCCGATGAGGGCGATCAGCACCACGGCGGATGCCGCGAGGAGTGCGAGGCCGCTCTTGCTCTGGGCGATGGGGTACCGGTGGATCCATTCCAGCCAGGCTGGCAGGTGATGGTTCCCGACGACGTTGTCGAGGATGACCTTCAGAGGCCAGGGCGCGGCGAGGCTCGTCAGCGTCTGGACCAGCATGGAGCCGAGCACGATGGCGAGACCGGTCCGGTAGGGCCTCAGCAGATCGACGATGAGCGAGGAGAGCTTCCCCGTTTTGGCGTCGGGGGTGGGCCCGGCTGGGTTGGACCCTTTTGCAGGGGACGTCTCAGATTTCTTCGCGTGGCTCACGTCCTCATTAGCGCCCAGATGCGGCGGCACGTCCAGACCCGGGCAGCAGGGGAAGAACCTTCGTTTTGGGTCTGTTTGACCCTCAAGCGGAGGTGCGACCCCGTTGGCCCGAACCTCCCCTGAGTTTCTGTTCCGGCACCCCTCCTAGTCGGTGTAGGCCGCCGGCCAGGTCCAGTCCTGATGTGAACCTTCCTTGCTGCGCCGGCCGTTCTGGTCCTGGCGGTCGTCACCGACGGACCAGAGACGGAAGAGACCATTGTCGTCCCGGCCG
>CAZZKQ010000621.1:0-2164 GCA_964654875.1 uncultured Verrucomicrobiota bacterium
ATGTTGGTGGTGGCGACCACGCTCCAGACGACGGTGATCAGAGCCGCCTTGATCTGGTTGCCGAGGAGACCCGGGAGGCGGTCCATGCCGCCCTTGCCGAGGACTGCGTTGACGCTTTCGTCGGCGAAGATGCCGGTGACAATGGCGCCCATGGTGCCGCCCACGCCGTGCACGCCGAAGGTGTCGAGCGCATCATCGTAGCCGAGGGCCTTCTTCAGGTAGGAGCAGGCGAGGAACGGAACGACACCCGCGAGGACGCCGATGATCACCGCGGAGGAGGCGGTCACGAAGCCGCAGGCGGGGGTGATCACGACAAGACCCGCGACGATTCCGGAGCAGAAGCCGAGGACGCTGGGCTTGCCGCGGATGATCCACTCACACATCGGCCAGACGAAGCCCGCGACGGCGGCGGCCAGGGTGGTGGTGGTGAAGGCGTTCGAGGCGATGGCGTCGGCCCCGAGCGCGGAGCCCGCGTTGAAGCCGTACCAGCCGACCCAGAGCATGCCCGTGCCGACCATGCAGAGCGTCATCGAGTGCGGCGTCATGGGCTCCTTCCCGAATCCGCGGCGCTTGCCCAGGATGAGACAGAGGATGAGAGCGCTCCATCCGGAGGTCATGTGCACCACGGTGCCGCCCGCGAAATCGATCGCCTTGATGCCCGCGTCCTTGTTGAGCGGACCGCACATGTAACCCGTCGTGGACCAGACCATGTGGGCGAAGGGGAAGTAGACGGCGAACATCCAGATCGCCACGAAGAGCAGGACGGCGGAGAACTTCATGCGCTCGGCGATGGCACCGAGGATGAGCGCCGGGGTGATGATGGCGAACGTGAGCTGGAACATGGCCCACATGGAATCGCTGATCCAGTGGTAGCCCGCACCCACCTTGCCGGGCTCAACCCCCTTGAACATCGCGTAGGCGGTGTCGCCGATGAACGCATTGCCGCCTCCGAACGACAGGCTGTAGCCCACAGCCCACCAGAGGATCGTCACCAGGCCGGCGATGCCCATGCACTGGGCGAGGACCGAGAGGACATTCTTCTTGCGGACCAGTCCGCCGTAGAAGAGGGCGAGTCCAGGCAGGGTCATGAACAGAACGAGGGCGGTGGACGTCATCTGCCAGGCATTGTGACCGGGACCGGGTCCGGCAACTTTCGAGGCGACATCCGGAGTGCGCGCGCCGTTGTTCATGTAGGCCTCGATGTCCGCCACGCGCTGCTCCAGCGTGGGTTCCTTCGGGGCATCGGCGGCCGTGAGGATCCACGAGCAGCCGATTGCAAGAGCCAGGGTCAACAGGAGTTTCTTCATGGTTTTGTGTGGTTGAAGTCCGTGTTCAGGGTTGGATCAGACCGCGTTCTCGCCCTTCTCCTCGGTCCGGATGCGGATCGCTTCCTCGACCGGTGAGACGAAGATCTTCCCGTCGCCGATCTTGCCGGTCTTGGCGGCCTTGATGATCGACGCCACCGCCTCGCCGGCCTTCTCGTCGCCGACCACCAGCTCGATCTTGATCTTGGGCAGGAAGTCGACGGTGTATTCGCTTCCCCGATAGATTTCGGTGTGGCCCTTCTGGCGGCCGAATCCCTTCACCTCGCTGACGGTCATGCCGGCGACTCCGATCTCGTGTAGCGCGTCCTTCACTTCCTCGAGTTTGAACGGCTTGATGATGGCCTCGATTTTTTTCATTTTGTGGCTCGTTTGCAGTCTTGGGTGGTTGGTCGCTGGACTCCCGGCGACCGGTCGGCTGACGGAGAAAACTCCACCAAGCTCCCGACTGATCTCCGTAGAGCACCGGTGATGCCAGCGTCTCAAATCGGTCCTCAAAATCGATCGTATCCACCTTGTTTTCAGTGAGTTACAATAGATGAACAAAACCTGACCCCTCGATATTCCATCGAGCTTCTGTTGTTTTTTGACCACCCCATTCCAATTGCTTCAGTCGGGTGGAACGCGTGGGGATCGTGAATCTTTCGAAGGCATGTGAGGGCCTGATGGGTGATCCAACGCGCACCGGGTCGGAGCCCAACCGTGTGCCGGCCCCAGAACCCGGAATCCGCCAGCACCCCGTGCCCAAGCCGCACCTTGAGGGTGCTTCGTCGTTTTCGGTGGATGGACCCAGGGGGCCTCCGATGCCGGAGGCATCCCAGCAGGTAGCCGGTGGTTGAGCG
>CAZZKQ010000622.1:0-2164 GCA_964654875.1 uncultured Verrucomicrobiota bacterium
GACGGGTGTCGCGGAGACGCATCGGTTCAAGGTCCGCATCCCCGCAGGGGTCCAGGACGGCCAGCTCATCCGGGTTTCCGGCAAGGGGGAGACCGGTTTTGGTGGAGCGGCAGCGGGGGATCTCTACCTGCGGGTCCGGTTGGCGCCGCATCCGGACTTCCAGATCCAGGGATCGGATCTGACCGCCGACCTGGATCTCGCCCCTTGGGAGGCGGTGCTGGGGGCGACGGTGGATGTGAAGACGCTTGGGGGATCCGTGAAGGTGCGGATTCCGCCCGGGACGAACGCGGGTCAGCAGCTGCGGGTGCGCGGGCATGGGCTCCCGAGGGGAAGCTCTGCGGAGCGCGGGGATCTGTTCGTGAAGCTTGCGGTACGGATCCCGGATTCCGTGACGCCGGCGGAACGCGAGCTGTGGGAACACCTGGCGCGGATCTCGTCGTTCAAGGCGCGGTGAGGATCCTAGGAAAGACGGGGACCCACGGACGCGGAGGAAGACCGAAGTGGAACGAAGGAGACGGGCACGGCAGCGAATTCCGGGAATGACCGGATACGGTCGCCCTCACTCCGGGGGCCCTCCTGATCACGCGTAGCGGCGGAGGTATTTCAGGGCCACCAGGAAATCCTTGGGCCAGGGTGCTTCGATCTCGATCTGGGCCCCGGTCTGGGGGTGCGGGAGGGAGAGCTTTGCGGCATGGAGGGCCAGGGAGCTGATGAGCGGGCGCTCGTAGTCGTCGTGCTTCAGATGGTAGTTCTGCTTCAGCGACGAGAGCAGCAGGGGCTTCCCGCCATAGACCCGGTCGGCCAGGACCGGATGGCCGCTTTCGGCGAGATGGACCCGGATCTGATGGGTTCGACCGGTCTTTGGATGGGCCTCGACGAGGGAGACGCCGCGGAATTTCTCCAGGACGACGAATTCGGTGACGGATTTCTTTCCGGCCCGGCTCACCCGCATCATCCCAGGCTTGAAGTGGTCGGGGGCGAGCGGTTTGTCGACGGTGAACCGGTCCTGCTTCGGGGTGCCTTGGACCAGGGTGACGTAGGTCTTGCGGGGGACCTCGGATCCGAACTGGTTGGCGAGGTGGACCAGACTCGGGCGGTCCTTGGCAAGCAGGAGGACGCCGGTGGTCTCGAAGTCGAGACGATGGGCGTTGGAGAGGTATTGGAGCTGTCGTTCCGCCGCCCAGGGCTTTCCTGCGGCGATGGCCTCATGCAGCAGGCGCATGAGGTTGGGGCGTTTGGGATCGTAGCGGTCCGGGGACGTGAGCAGACGTGCCGGCTTGTTGATGGCCAGCAGGTGTGCGTCTTCCAAGACGACCGGGATCTCCCAGAACTCCCGCGTCGAGGGGGAGGAGAGCTTGATGACCGGCGGGGCCGGCTTCATCTCAGAAGCCATTCCGCTCGGCGACCTGAGGGGCCCCCGACTTCTGGTATTCCGTGAGGAACCAGGTGTTGAAGGCCTGGCGCTCCCGCTGCTGGCGGAGCTCGCCCAGGAACGAAGCGACACCGGACTTCACGAGATCTTCGGCCGGGGCCTTGCGTTCACGGAGGGTGAGGATGAAGCCGCCGTCGAAGGTGGGAATGAACTCACCCACGG
This sequence comes from uncultured Verrucomicrobiota bacterium, assembly GCA_964654875.1. Classification (GTDB taxonomy): domain Bacteria; phylum Verrucomicrobiota; class Verrucomicrobiia; order Limisphaerales; family UBA9464; genus UBA9464. Next base: position 1,595 of record CAZZKQ010000622.1, read on the forward strand.
CGCCAGGGGCGAGGCGGCCTGCAGCCGTCTTGACCTGCGATGGATTGATCCGTCCATCCAGTCCCGGGATGCTCGGCGAGCTGGGAGAGAAGCTGAACTCGACCGGGGTCAGCGAGGCGGCCTTGGCGGCGTCGGCGAAGGAGTTGCCGCCGGCGGTCGCCTGGAAGGCCCGGCCGGCCGCGCGTGCGGCATCGGTCGAGGCCGACGTCTTGTAGTCGTTCTCGACCTGGCTCCGGACGGCGTCGAGGGACGGCACGGAGCTGGGGGTTCGACCGGTGACGGCGCTGACCACGACGCCCTGCTGTCCGGACAGCGGCGTCAGGAACGGCTGGGAGGCGTTCACCTTGGACAGGGCCTGAGCGATGGCGTTCGGGTTGATGTCCTCGAGGCCCTGGGCGCGTTCGTTGTCGGAGAAGGGCGGGGTCTGTTGGACGGACAGGCCCTTCTTCGCCGCGAGGGCGGCGAGGTTGGCCGGGGTGGCGGGCTCCGTCTGGTAGAGTTCATTGGCGAACTCGTTGGCCTGCTGGGCGGCAAGCTGGATGGATCGCTGCTGCACGGTGACCTCGCGGA
>CAZZKQ010000623.1:0-2159 GCA_964654875.1 uncultured Verrucomicrobiota bacterium
CGACAAAAACAGCTTTGTCCTCCCTCGAGGGACTTCTCTAGCCTTTCGGACCGCATGTCCTCGATGAAGTCCTCCCCGTTCGATCTCGGATCCTGGGTCCAGACCCGTTCCAAGGAAGTCGACCATGCCCTGGATCGATTCCTGCCCAAGGCCACCGTCCGTCCCGGCACCATCCACAAGGCGATGCGCTACTCGCTGTTCGCCGGCGGGAAACGGATGCGCCCCGCGCTCGTGCTCGCCGCGGCCGAGGCCTGCGGCGGGGAACCCAGGGAGGCGATGCCGCTCGCCTGCGCGGTCGAGTGCATCCACACCTATTCCCTGATCCACGACGATCTTCCGGCGATGGACAATGACGACTTCCGTCGCGGGAAGCCGACCAACCACAAGGTCTTCGGCGAGGGCATCGCCGTGCTGGCCGGGGATGCCCTCCTGACCCAGGCCTTCGAGATCGCCGCACAGGCCAGGTCCTGGCCCCGGTACTCTCACCGCGACCTGGTCCTGGAGATCGCCAAGGCCTCCGGCTCCCTGCAGCTGATCGCCGGCCAGGTGGCCGATCTGGAAGGCGAGGGCAAGACGGTGTCCCTCGGGCAGCTCCAGTACATCCACGAGCGGAAGACGAGCGCCCTGTTGTGCTGCTCGGTCCGCCTCGGAGGCATGAGTGCGAACTGCACCCCGGCCCAGCTCCAGGCCCTCACCGACTTCGGCTACAATGTCGGCCTGGCATTCCAGGTGATCGACGACATCCTCGATGTCACGCAGTCGACCGAGACCCTCGGCAAGACGGCGGGCAAGGATGTCGCGGCACAGAAGGCGACCTATCCCCGTCTGGTCGGACTGGAGAAGTCGAAGAAGATCGCGGCCTCCCTCACAGCCAAGGCATTCGCCGCCCTCAAGCCGTTCCGAGGACGGGCGGTCGCCCTCGAGGCCCTCGCCAAATACCTGCTCGAGCGGGATCGGTGACGGTTGACTCCGGGACAGACCAGGTCTCCTTCATCCCACTCCCGATCCACCGGGTGCCGTGCCGTGCCGGAACGAGGGACGAAGGGCGCATAACCCGCCCAGGAACGGACCCTGATTGCCCGGAAGGCGGGCCTGTCCATCTCTCGGCCATCCCACCACGACGTAAAAAAGGCGCGACCGTCTCCGGTCGCGCCTTGATGGACCCGGCAAACCGGGTGGCAGGGCGAGGGCCTACTGCTTGTTCTTCTCCTCGGCCGCCGCGAAGGCGTGCTCGAGGGCGACCAGATCCTCGCCGGGCTTGAGCTGATCGAGGAGCTTCTGCTCCTCCCTGAGCTGCTCGGTGGAGTAGTTGGCCGCCTTGATCGACAGACCGATGCGACGATCGGCACGGTCGATCTTGATGACGCGCGCGGTGACCTCGTCTCCGACCTTGAGGACGTTCTTGATCTTGTCGACACGGTCCTCGCTGACCTGGGAGATGTGCACCAGGCCGTCGATGTCGTGCTCGAGTCCCACGAACGCGCCGAAGCTGGCGAGCTTGGTGACCTTGCCCTTGACCAGATCCCCGACCTTGAAGAGGTCGTCGATCTTCTCCCAGGGATCGGTGCCGAGCTGCTTCATGCCCAGCGAGATCCGCTGGTTGGACTTGTCGACCTCCAGCACGGTGGCCTCCACGACGTCGCCCTTCTTCACGACCTCGCTCGGGTGGTTGATCTTGCGGGTCCACGACATGTCCGAGACGTGGATCATGCCGTCGAGCCCCTCCTCCAGCTCGAGGAACGCCCCGTAGCTGGTGAGGTTGCGGATCGTGCCCTTCACCATGGTGCCCGGCGGGTACTTGGTGTGGGCGACGTCCCACGGGTTGGTCTCCAGCTGGCGGACGCCGAGGCTGATCTTCTGTTCCTCGCGGTTGATGCCGAGGACGACCGCCTCGATCTCCTGGCCGACCGTGCGGCCGTCCGGGGGCTTGGCGATGCGCTTGGTCCACGAGAGCTCTGTGACGTGCACGAGACCCTCGACACCGGGCTCGAGCTCCACGAACGCGCCGTACGGCACGAGATTGACCACCTTGCCCTTGACCTTCGCGCCGAGGGGGAACTTCGACTCGATGCTGTCCCACGGATTGGCCTCCTTCTGCTTGAGACCGAGGGAGACGCGCTCCTTCTCGCGGTTGATGTCGAGGATGACGACGTCGATCT
>CAZZKQ010000624.1:0-2145 GCA_964654875.1 uncultured Verrucomicrobiota bacterium
GGTCGGCGGCCTGTGCGAGCAACGCGGCCGTGGCGATCGGAATCAGGTTTCGGACCGGGAACATCGCGGGAGGGATACCCCGCGGTGATCGGGATGGAAACAACTCCCTGACGACTCGCTCGGGGAGGTTTCGCGCCGCGTCGACGATCGAGCCTTGGGCCGGGGCCTCACGTCGGGAATCAGCGGGTCAGCATCCCGGTTCGTGAACGACGAACCGCACATGCCTTCCCTGCAAGGCACCGTCCGGAATCCGCAATCGGCCGGTAGCGCGGAGGGAGGCGGATCCCGTATTCCGGATATGCGTCGCGGAGCTGACGGAACGTGGTCGCTGTGGCGACCGACAAGCCATGTACCTCGAATCCCGATTCCGTTCCCATCCCGGTTCGCTGCGTCTGAACGAGATGCTCCAGGAGAGCGGCGTGCCGGGTCGCAATCTCCTCTGGAACTGTTCCTGGGGAGCGCGTCTCTGTTCGTTCTTCTGGCTACAGAGCCTCGTCCGGGACAAACACCAGCGGATGCTCCTCTGAGACATGGACATCCCCATCCAAAACCTTGGCGCTGAGACATCGGACTACCCCTCTGTGGTCCCGTTGACCGGCGTGTACCACAACCTCATCCGCACCTGGGCGGAGCTCTGATCCCCGCATCCCGATGAAGAAGCTTCGTCCGCTCCTGTTCTGGACCCATCTCGTGCTCGGCGTCGTCGCGGGCGGGGTCATCCTGATCACCGTCGTCACCGGTTCCCTGATGGCCTTTGAGAAGCAGGTGATCGCCTGGGCCGAACGCCCGGCCGCGTCCGCACCGCCGGCTCCCGGCGTCGCCCCCCTCCCTTTGGCGGAAATCCTGGAGCGGGCCTCGGAAGGTCAGGGCGACGGCGTCCGTCCGTTCGCGGTCACGGTCTCCTCCGATCCGCGGATCCCGGTGCGGGTGGAGTTCGACGGCGGACGCCGGGTTGCCGTGGACGCCCATACCGGCGTGGCGACGCCGCTGGAGCCGGGACGGGCGCGGGCGGCCTTCCGCTGGATCGAGAACTGCCACCGGCGCCTCGGAAGCGGCGAAACCGGCGCGCGGATCGTCGGAGTCTCGACCGTGGCGTTCCTGTCCCTGTGCGTCTCGGGACTGGTCCTCTGGTTTCCGCGCCGGTTCACGGCGAAGGCGTTCCTCGTCGTGATGCGTCCCCGTCTCGGCCTTTCGGCCCGGGCCCGGGACTGGAACTGGCACAACGCGGTCGGCTTCTGGAGTTCGCTGCCGTTGTCCATCATGGCCTTCACCGGCCTGGTCATGGCCTTCCACGGCTTCGGCGACTGGATCTATGGGCCGCGCCAGGAACGGGGCGGCGGTCCGCCCTCCGCGGCGACGGTTCCCACGGCGAGGCCACTGCCGTTGGCCGAACTGGTGTCCCGCGTGGTGACGACGACCGAAGGCTGGACCGAGATCAGCGTCCGCACCGACGAGGGGCGTGGGGGCGGCCGTGGGGGAGCCCGGGACGAAGGTCGTGGAAACCGCGAAGGCGGCGAGCCCCGCCGTGGACGGGAGGGTGGGGATTCCCGCGGAGAAGGTCCGTCCTGACCGGAGGCGCGCCGGGAAGGTGGATACGGCCGGGGCGGACGCATGATCCAGGCTTCGGTCCAGAAGGCGGCCTGGCGTCTGCCGGAGACCTTCCGGATCGATCCTTCCACCGGGGAGCGGTTGCCTGGCCCCGGAGCCGGAGCCGAAACCGATTCGAGTTTCCGCTCCCGACTCCGTGAGCTGAACCGTCCGATCCACACCGGCGAGGTCGGCGGCGTCATGGGCCAGGCCGTGACCTTCCTCGCCGCCTGCGGCGGGATGCTTCTCGTGTACACCGGATTTTCCCTCGCGCTGCGTCGGGTGTTCGCGCGCGCATCCCGGACGACCGTTCCCGACGGCGCTCCTCTGGCCTGAGCCGATCCGGGTCAGGCGTCGAACTCGGCGGAGACGGCGACGTCGTCCTGGAACCGGACCCAGTGGACGCCTAATCCTGAGAATCCCTCCGCGGCTCTTCGCGCGGCCTCTGTGGGATGGCTGTGTCCTCCCTCCGCGTCAGTCCCCTCCAGCCCCGCTCACCGCACGTTGGGATCGAACCGTCCGTTCCACCAGGCGTTGTTCGCGGGGCTGTTCGGGGCG
>CAZZKQ010000625.1:0-2143 GCA_964654875.1 uncultured Verrucomicrobiota bacterium
CAGACGGAGCTTTTTTACGAACCCAAAACAGCTCCGGCTCACGTTTTTGGCACCTCCTTCGACATCACGACCGAAGATTTGATCAAATTCGTCGAAGGCTCTCTCGGGGATGACATGAATCGTTATCGTCAGATAGAGAATGCAATTCTTGAGGATGCTGATCTGTATGAACAAATGCTGGATCTGAGGAGATCCATTTGGGGGACTGGCAACGTTTGACCGCAGTTTTGATTCCTGGTGTCGATGTGGGGGGTATATTTCAATCAATTCACGTTCAAGGGTGGCGGTGTTTTGTTCGGGGAGTTTTTGGGTTAGCTGGGGGGACGGATCCCGGGGTGTCGTTCGGAGAACGTTAGGCTGCTTGGACCATATCCCTCAGTCTGGTAATCCCAGGCGATCAGGCTGTCGTACTCCCGGGTGAGGGGCAGGTAATCCCCCCAGGACCGGTTCCCCGCTCGTCCATCGTGGAGAAGGTAGCTTGGGTATCCGGCGGGATTGTCCCGGATCGCTTGGTCCAGGTGCTTGGGGAAGTCGTTATAGTTCCCTCCGAGGGCGATGCCGGGACGGATGGCGCAGAGAACCTTTGGGGTGAGATGGCGTCGGGTGAACAAGGCGTGCAGCGTTGCGATGGCCTCGAAGCAGACGAACAGAATCTGCAAGTGTTCCGGTCCGTGTTGCACCGGGAAGTCGGAAAGCCGGCGGAAGCCCAGCAGGACGATGCCGAAGTTGTGTGTGGACCACTCCAGGGGCAGCCGCTCGAGGTGGCCTTGATGGCTGATGCTCAATTCCGCCCATGATTCTCCCAGGACCGCCTCGGCGGGCAGGTCGGCGACGGAATCCAGACGATATCCCCTGAAACCATGTTCCTGGGCTTCTCTGACGAACCGAGTGGTGCTGACGTGGTAGTCGACGTAGACAAAATTCCTGAATCGCTTCAGGAACTTCACGGGTGCTCCGTCGAAACCGCAGCAGGGGTAGAAGACGGCGTCGGCGAGGAATGTGTCGAGCGAGTGGAGATTCATGGCATCGAAGAATTGGTTCACGCACCTGACACGTTTCTGGGCCGCACGGTGCGGCCGAGGAGGCGCATGAAGGCTCCTGGGAGTTGCGCGGGTGTGAGTTCCGCCTGGGAATCCCGGATGAGGTCGCGCAGTTCCTCGGTGCCGGGACCAAGCCCCAGTCCGATCACATGGACTCCGTCCCTTTCAAGGAGGCGGATCTCCTGTCGAACCTCGTCGGCGCTGAAGACCCCGCCGTCGCTGAGGACGACCAGATACCGGTTGGCAAAACTCGACTCGGCGAGATGGGGTCTTACCTCTCGAAGTGCGGATTCCAGGTCGGTACCCCCACTGGCCGCCTTGGCGAGTCCACCGAGCATGGATTGGATCGATGTGTCCAGCGACTGTCGCCAATCGACGATGGGAGTGCATCCTCTGGAGAAGGCGAAGACACTGAGCCCAACTCCGCATCGGGTGCAGGTTTCGGACAGGAGCACGGTTGATTCCGCGGTGGCTTCCATCCGTTCCCCCTTCATGGAGCTGGACCGGTCCACGAGGAGCACGATGAGCGGGTCAGGACGGGTGAGGTGGGTCTGTTTCCGCCATACCCATTCCCTGAGGCTGGGATCCCCCTCGGAGCGAACCACGCTCCGGAGGCACAATTGGGATCCCGAGCTATGGGGGCCGGTCCATCTTCGGTGGGCCTCGGGCTGAAGACGTCTCAGAACCTCGTCGGAAAGGCGTTCGATGGCCCGAGCCTGCCGGGCCCGCAGAACCTCATAGTGAGAAAGGTCGGGATTCCAGGGTCGGGGCATCTCCCGACCGGCTCCGGCGGGCGGACGATGCGACATGGAGGCCCTTCCCAGGGATCGATTGGTCCGGGCTGCTTGGCTCTGCTCGGGCCCCCAGTGGTCCTCCAGCCACAATCCCAGCCACTTCCGGTACCAGGTCCGGTTGCGCCCCTTCTTGAGGTCGGGGAGAAGTCGTTTCAGCACCGGGGTGATTCCCGTTTCGAAATGCCGCCACATCTCAGCCTGGCAGAGGCGGATCTCCTTCTCCGAGACGTCGGGCTCCTGAGGGCCGTCGTCCTGCATGAATCGGATGGCGAGGCCCAGGCGGTCGTAGCGGGTTCTGACCTCATGGGC
>CAZZKQ010000626.1:0-2131 GCA_964654875.1 uncultured Verrucomicrobiota bacterium
GCCCTCGTCGGGGACCCGCCCCTCGTTCGCGGCCTCGGTTGTCGAGGCGAACCAGCGCTCGTCGATGCCGCCCCGGTTCGCGCCGTAGGCGTAGATGTCATCGGGATGCAGCTTGAGCCGGAGACCCGGCTGCAGGAAGGAACGGGGAACCCAGGCCGGGGCCAGCCGGAGCAGTCCCCCGGTGCGGGTGAGCTCGGCGGCGACCTTGTTGGCGGTGTTGCCCTTGACGGTTTTCAGCTGTGTGACGGAGGTCATGGAACAATGGTATGAACGTCCCCTGCCCCGGAACGGAACCCCATCACAGGACCCGCCTGCGCTGCGATTCCACGGGTGTCAGGAATGGGTGAAGACTAGGAGGTGTCCCGCGAAAGAGGAAGAACGGTGTTGGACGGCACGGCGCGCTGGAGGACCCAGCGGATGGCCTGATGGGCTGTCGGTGGATCCTGGAACGATTGGGAACCTCTTCGGGCACCCCTGTTCGCCGGCAATCAGGGTGAGATGCGGATCTGGCCATCGGGGGCCACGACCAGTGCCGTGACCCCGGGCTGGAGCGGATGCCGGACCGGACGCGCACCGGGTCTCCGGACCTCCACCGCCGTGGCCATCCCGGGAAGGGCAAGGATCTGGGTCGAACCGTCGACACTCCAGTAGCCGGCACCCAGGTGCCACTCCCTCCAGGGACCGGATCGGTTGCCGAACACCAGTCTGACCTGAGTCCCGGCCCAGCTTCCCGGCACTCCCCCTTCCTCAACCCCCACCCGCAGTCCGGGGCGGGCAGCGAGATTCCGCAGCAGATGGGTCGATGCGCCGTTCTGGGCCACCACCAGGTCGGGCCGACCGTCCCGATCGAAGTCCGCCACCGCCGCACCCCGCTGGTCGCCGTGGATCGCCACCCCGGTGTGGAGCTGCGGACGGAATCCCCCTAGCCCATCGCCCCGGAGCCACACTCCCCGGCCGGCATCCACGCGGGGGGTCAACGGATCGGAGTGCGACCAGTTCTGCGCGAGGAACAGATCCTCTGCCCCGTCGCCATCGGCATCCGCCACGGCCAGTCCGAAGACCGGGGACAGCTGGGCGACGTCCGGCAAGTGACGTGCCTCCCAGTGGTCGCCCCGGTTCAGGAACAGGGTCGACGCAAGCCAGGTGATCTCCGCCACCCGTGCATCGGCCAGCCGGGTCCCGAACACCTGGGCCACCGTCATCGTCCCGAAGGCCGCATAGGTCGGCACGGCCTCGCGGATCCACGGAAAGGCCCGCGACCACATCGGCAACTCCCGGGCGGGCAGATCCCCATCGCCCCCCGGGAGCGCTTCCACAAGGTCGAAGCCGGTCACCCCGCCAAACGAACCCCAGTACAGCCGCCGCAGGGGACGCGGCGGTGCCGTCATGCCGAGGAGAGAGGGGCGTTCCGTCGGCGGCAGCGCAGCGACCCATGCATTGTTCAGGCCCCAGTTCCCCGCCACGAGATCCAGGCGTCCATCCCCATCGAAATCGCCCGAGGTGACGCTGTTCCAGAGTCCCGAGAATCGGTCGAGCGGAAGCCGTTCCCCCGCCAATTGGACCACGGGTGTCGTGCGGACCAAGCGACCCTGGTCATTCCGCCAGATCTGGATCGGCCCCCAATCCCCCGCGACCACCAGGTCCGGATCCCCGTCGCCATCGACGTCCGAGAAGCACGCGCCACTGACCCGTCCCATGGTATCGAATCGCTCCGCGATGGCGAAACGTCCCCCTTCGTCGCGCAGCAGCGCCGACGGCACCGGTTCAGGCCAGCGTCCAGCGCGCGCGCGTCCACCGACGAACACCTCCAGGGCACCATCTCCGTCGAGATCGACCGCGGCCAGCGGACCCACGGCAAACTGGACCCCAAGAACGGCCTCCCCGCTGCGACGCGACTCGATGTCGTACAGCCGGATCATCCCCCCGTTGGTCTGTCCATCCTCCCAGTGGCTCGATCCGGCGAGGAGGGTCACCCCAAGCGGCAGGATCGTTGTCAGATCCCGTCCCAGCGGCCGGTTCAGACCGGGATCCTCGATGCGACGGAACCCGCCGCGCTGATCGTTCTCGAAGAGACCGACGGATCCGGAACGTCCGGCCCCGACCGCGAGGTCCGGGAATCCGTCGGCATTCC
>CAZZKQ010000627.1:0-2127 GCA_964654875.1 uncultured Verrucomicrobiota bacterium
CGCGCGAGTCCCTCGATCGGATCCTCAGGATGCCCCTCCCCCGTTTCGGCGACACACACCCGGGCATCCCCGACGGGCTCGAGCAGATTCTCCAGCGCCTGCTCCAGCGGGATCCCGCAGCCCGCTACCCGACCGCCGACGAGGTTCTCCACGACCTCGAACACCACATCTACCAGTCCGGCTATGGTCCCACCAATGAGACGCTCGGACGCTTCGTCCGTGAACTCTATGGTGGCACACCGGCGTCCACCTGAGATCCTTTCCCCAGCGACGGATGGCTCCGCGCCTCCGTCGACTGAACCGATTCCCTCTCCTGAACCGCACGCCATGAGCCGAACCCGAAAGATCCGCCGATCCGGTGTCACCCTGGGACTCCTGCAGCACGCCTGTGGAGCCGATCCTGCCGAGAACCTCGCCACCTGTCTCGCCGCCGCCGAACGGGCCGCCAAGGACGGCGCGCAGATCCTCTGCACCCAGGAGCTCTTCCGGTCCCAGTACTTCTGCCAGAACGAGGACCACGCCCACTTCGGCCTGGCCGAGACGATTCCCGGCCCGAGCACCGAGGCCTTCCAGAAGCTCGCCCGCCGCCGCGGCGTCGTGATCGTCGCCTCCCTCTTCGAGCGGCGAGCCCCAGGCCTGTACCACAACACCGCGGTGATCATCGATGCCGACGGCACCCTGCTGGGCCGCTACCGCAAGATGCACATCCCGGACGACCCGCTGTTCTACGAGAAGTTCTACTTCACCCCGGGTGACCTCGGCTTCAGGGCCTGGAACACCCGGTTCGGGCGCATCGGGGTCCTGATCTGCTGGGATCAGTGGTATCCCGAAGCCGCCCGGCTCACGGCGCTCCAGGGTGCCGAGATCCTGTTCTACCCGACCGCGATCGGCTGGCACCCCTCCGAGAAGGCCGAGTACGGCGAACGCCAGCATCTGGCCTGGGAGACGATCCAGCGCTCGCACGCCGTCGCCAACGGCTGCTTCGTCGCAGCCGTCAACCGGATCGGGCTCGAACAACCCATCGGCGGGGACGGCCTCGAATTCTGGGGACAGAGCTTCGTTTCGGGCACCAGCGGCGAACTCCTCGCGAAGGCCAGCGTCAACAAGCCCGAGAACCTCCTCGTCGAGGTCGAGCTCTCAAAGTCCGAGACCACCCGGACCCACTGGCCCTTTCTCCGGGACCGGCGGATCGACGCCTACGGCGATCTCACGCGCCGGTTCATCGACTGACGGCACTCAGCCGCCGTGCGAGGCGAGATACCGCTCGGCCTCGATCGCCGCGCCGCAGCCCATGCCGGCCGCGGTGACCGCCTGGCGATAGACGGAGTCGGCACAGTCTCCCGCCACGAACACGCCCGGGACCCGCGTCGCAGTCCCCTTCACCGGCACCACATAACCAGCCGCATCAAGATCGAGCTGGCCCTGGAAAAGCTGCGTGTTGGGGACGTGCCCCACCGCGATGAACACGCCGGCACAGGGGAGCACCGACTCTGCCCCGGTCTTGAGATTCCTGAGCCTCACGCCGGTCACCTTGCCGGCCGACACGTCCTGGACCTCGGTCAGGACCGAGTCCCAGACCATCGAGATCTTCGGGTTGGCGAGGGTGCGCTCGGCCATGATGCGCGACGCCCGGAGGGAGTCGCGGCGATGCACGAGGGAGACCTTCGAGGCGAACCGCGTCAGGTAGTTGGCCTCCTCGCAGGCCGAGTCGCCACCACCCACCACGACCAGGTGCTGGTTGCGGAAGACCGGCAGGGCGCCATCGCAGGTGGCACAGTAGGTGACCCCCTTCTTCTCGAGCTCATGTTCTCCCGGGATGTCGAGGTGCTTGTGGCCGGCACCGCTGGCGATGATGAGGGTCTTGGTCTCGACCGGCTGGCCGTCCACCACGAGTCGGATGGGGGACGACTTGAGGTCGACCGATTCGATCACACTGAACTGGACGCGTGCGCCGAACTTCTCGGCCTGCTGCTGCATGCGCTGCATGAGCTCGAAGCCATCGACGCCATCGGGGAAGCCCGGGAAATTTTCCACGATGCTGGTGGTCGTCAGGAGTCCGCCGGGCATGACCCCGGTCAGAACGAGCGGCTTGAGATTGGCGCGGGCGGTGTAGATCGCGGCGGTCAG
>CAZZKQ010000628.1:0-2124 GCA_964654875.1 uncultured Verrucomicrobiota bacterium
GCTTACTAGATGCATGAACCTCATGTAGGACCCTGATTTCAGGTTGAACAGGACTGAAACTTGAAGCGATTTTCTGGGATGCAGTCCCCCCTTCCAAGCCGCTGGCGAGGCCTCTTTCCACACCTGCTCTTTCTAGTATGGGTCCAACTCGTGGGCCTGTCCGCCAACGCCGCCCCCAACTCTCCCGTCGTCCACCCCATCCGGATCGGGGCCGCACGATTCGCAGTGAGCCGTCCGTGGGGTGAACTCGCCACGGAAGCTGAACGCTCTCCTTCCCCACGGTGGCTCCGTCCGCCATCGCCCGACGACTTCGACGCACCCAACCCTCGCCAGCTCCGACCCGTCGGACGCCACGGCGAGGATAGCGCCCCGCTGGTGGATCCGTTGCTGCGATCCGATCGGTTCACGGGCCGGATGGAGGATCCGATCGCCAGCTTCGAAGGACTCGCAGGTCTCGACAACCAGAACGTCTACGGTAAGTCGTGGTCCCCCTCGGACTGCGTCGGGGACATCGGACCGAACCACTACGTCGAGGCGGTCAACAATCTCTACCGGGTCTTCGACCGCAGCGGGAAACCCCTCATCCCACCTGCGAAGTACAGCACGCTCTTCGCCGGACTTGGGGAACCGGCATCGAAGTATGACGACGGCGACCCGGTCGTGCGCTACGACCGCATGGCCGATCGCTGGGTGATCACCGTGTTCGTTGTCGGTGACTGGCTGGAGGGCCTCGGCCCGGCCCGCACGGTCGTCGCGGTCTCGAAGACCCCGGATCCCACTGGTCCGTTCTTCCTCTATGACTTCCCGATGCCGAACAACAACATGAACGACTATCCCAAGCTGGGAGTCTGGCCGGACGGCTATTATGTGTCGGTGAACCAGTTCGAACCCCCACCCGAATACACGAGCAATGGCGCGGGTGTCTTCGCCTTCGACCGCATCCGCATGCTTCGGGGAGATCCCGGGGCGGCGGCGGTCTATATGGATCTCAGTGGCTTTGACAACACCCCTTACTCCCTCCTGCCGGCGGATCTGGACGGCGCCCCCCCGGCGCATGGAACGCCCCATGTCTTTGCCTGTCTGATCTCTCCCGAAATCGTCGCCAATCCGCCCAGCAAGCCCAGCTCACCGGTGCGTGGTACCGGGTCGACGGAGATCGGCTCGGATGGGAAACCGGTTCCCTACGGACTCCGACTCTTCACCCTGAGTCCGAATTTCAGAGAGACGTCGGCATCGACCCTGATCGAGTTGCCGACGATCCCCGTCGCCCCCTATCGCATGGTGCTGGGCGACCGCCTGGTCCCCCAACGGGGCACGACCAACGGATTGGCTCCCGTGTCGGACCGGCTGATGAACCGACTCCAGTTCCGGCATTTCGCGGGGCACGACTCGCTCGTGGTCAACCATTCGGTGCAGGTGGATCCCTCCGGTGTCGTCGGCGTGCGCTACTACGAGGTCCGACGGATCCTGCCCAACGGCGCACCGTTCCTCCAGGACCAGGGCACGCATGCGCCGGATTCCGACAGCCGCTGGATGGCAAGCGCCGCCCTCGACTGGCAGGGGAATCTTGCCATCGGCTACAGCGTCTCGGGCACCAACACCCACCCTGGCATCCGCTACGCAGGACGGACCCAGGATGCGCCACCGGGAGGACTCAACCGATCCGAGGCCCTCCTGCAGGCGGGTTCCGCCTCCCAGGAGTACTTCCGCTGGGGCGACTACAACAGCATGTCGGTGGATCCTGTGGACGACTCGACCTTCTGGTACGTGAACAATTATCTGACCGAGTCCATCGGGGGGAACTGGCGGACCCGGATCGGCTCGTTCCGGTTCACGAACTCCGTCCCGCGGCGGCTGTCCACGCTCAGAATCTCGGTGGTGGATGCCGCCACAGGCGAACCGATCCCGGATGCCTCGGTCACGGTGGGCAATGGGTATTGGCAACACCATGACGGTCCCGACGGAGTCCGGTTCCGTCTCGAGGACGGCGTCCATACCGTCGCCGCCGAGGCCCCGGGCCATGCGCCGATCACGAACACTGTGACCGTCGTGGCAGGGACCCACACCGTCCACACGCTCACCCTGCGGACGATCGACCATGCCATCGCCGTGTTGGGGCCACCC
>CAZZKQ010000629.1:0-2096 GCA_964654875.1 uncultured Verrucomicrobiota bacterium
CCTCCTGTTTCGGTTTCCCAGGGTAGGTCCTCGTCCCTCGGGCCAACCCTGGGCTCCATGCCGCAACACCGTTGGCGTTGGCCCTCGTGGGCGCTCCCGCGCCCAGTGATGCAGAGCGCTTCACCCACCCGTGGATGCCTTCGGCATCCGTCCAAAGGCCCAGGGACACCTTCTCTCCGCTCTCAACTCTCGACTCTCAACCTTAAACTCCACTTTTTGTTCGCGTCACCGTGTGAGTCCCCTTCTCCTCCTCCGCCACCCGGGACGCCTCGACATCCCGGACGAACGCCTCGGGATCGGCCGGTGACAGGACCAGGGTCCGCTTCGCCACTCGCAGAACCACCGTCCGATGGGTGTCGGTGACGAAGGCCCGATAGATTCCCAGGGGCTTGTTCCAAAACCACCCGGTGAACGAGAACAGCCCGGCGTTCCCACACAGCCGGAGACTGCCCCGCATGGCCCCCGGCTCAGACCGGATCTCCTTCAATCCCTCGAGAGGGATCCGCGTGGTCCAGAGCAACCGATGGATCTCCAGCGTTCCGGGGACGACCGAGTAGCCCCGGATCACGAAGAGGACACAAGCCACCACAACAACTACGGGCAGCAACGAGAGTCCCAGGGGAGACTGAGCGGTGACCAGCAGCACAGCCGAAACCGCTGTCAAAAAGACGCTTGCCCCGAACGAGACACCCTTGAGCACCAGGCTCCACGGTGCGGAATGCATGGTTCTCAATGATTGAAGACGAATTCCGGCGAGTTCAGCAGCGCCCACAGCAGGTCCTCCGACGCTGACTCGCGTGTGGCTCCCGGGGCCTCGAAGGCCCTCAGCACGATCGACAGCTCGGAAGCCGACGGCTCCCGAGCCAGGGCGGCGAGGTAGAGTGACGCCACGATATCGCGGGGGGGGCGATCCCCCGCCGTCAGCTGTCGGACCCGGCCCTTCGGATCGCTCAGCTTCGACTGCACCGACTGGGAATTCATCAGGTGCAGCGACTGCACCACGCTCAGCTGGAGATCGCGTTCGCAGGGACAATCGCTGCTGGAATTCGGTCGACCAAAGGCGTCGAGGAAGTGCGACCCGATCTTGTAGCTCCACGCCTGCATCGCCCGGGATCCCTCAGGCATGGCCGCAAGGGTGTCGGACACCCCGGTCACATCGCGGACCGCGTCCATGAGCACCTCGGCCGGCAACCGCCTCCGATACCCCCGCGAGAACCGTCGGGTGTCGGTGAGGTTGGTCTCGTTGGGCGCCGTGCTGAGCTGATACAGCCGCGATTCGAGGATCACCCGGATGAGGTGCTTGAAGTCATAGCCATGCGCCGCGAAGTCCACCGCAAGAGCATCCAGCAGCTCCGGGTGCACACACGGGTTGGAGGTGCGGAAGTCATCGACGGGATGGACGAGGCCGCGTCCGAAGAAGTTGGCCCAGACACGGTTCACCGCCGCCTTGGCGAAGAAGGGGTTCTTTGGATCCAACAACCACCTCGCCAACCGGTCCCGTGGGTCTCCCGACCCGGCGCCCAGATCAGGTCCGTCCGGGGGACGCGGAGCCATCACCGCGCCCGTGACCGGATGTCGCACCTCGCCGCCCGCGGCGTAGTAGAAGCTCTCGATGCCGGCCGAGATCGGCGGCGAGAGCCCTGCCCCCTTCTGCTTCACCGGACCGAAGAACGCCGCGAGCTGGTAGAAATCCTCCTGACCCCACTTCTCGTTGGGATGATGATGGCACTTGGCGCATTCCATCCGGGTGCCGAGGAACAGCTGGCTGAACATCGTGGTCAGCTCCGCCGGCTCGCGCCGATCCCGGTAGACCACCGCCGGACCATTCCGATGGTTGGAGCCCTCGGCCTGGAGGAGGTCCCGGACGAACGCATCGTAGGGCCGGTTGTCCCGGAACTGCTCCCGCAGCCACTGGTCGAGGGTGAAAACGCTCTTCACACCGACACGGTCCGGGTTCGGACGCAGCAGGTCGGCCCATTTGTTGGCCCAGTAGTCCCCATAGGCCGGATGGTCGAGGAGCCGCGCAATCCATCGCGAACGCCTGTCGGGCGCCGGATCGGCGAGGAACTCCTGGACCTCCTCCGGCGTCGGCAACA
>CAZZKQ010000630.1:0-2094 GCA_964654875.1 uncultured Verrucomicrobiota bacterium
ACTGGCGGCCCTCGGAACCCATCCCGACCCCGGGCTGATCCGCGACATGGCGGCATCACGTCACCACCCGTTGCCGATGAACGGGAAGCTTTGCAGGTCCACTGGACCCTTGGTTCACTTGCTGGTCCGATGATCGCATTCCTCCATGGCCGGCTGACAGAAGCCCTCCCGTCGGTGATCACGCTCGACGTCCACGGCGTCGGCTATGAGGTGCTGATCCCGCTGTCGTCGTTCGACCGGCTGCCGCCCGTGGGACAGGAGGTCCGGATCCTCACCCACCTAGCGGTCCGGGAGGATGCCCACATCCTCTTCGGCTTCATGACCGCTGCGGAGCGCGACCTCTTCCGGCTGCTGGTCCACACCGTCTCCGGCATCGGACCGAAGCTCGCACTCAACGTCCTCAGCGGACTCAGCGTGGGGGCCTTCCAGGCCGCCGTGACCTCCGGCGACATCAAGTCGCTCTCCAGCATCTCCGGTGTCGGCCGGAAGACGGCCGAACGGATCGTGGTCGAACTGAAGGACAAGCTGGGCGGTCTTGCACCCGGGGCGCCTGGCGCCTCCGGCGTCGTGAATCCGAACGCGCCGGGCGACGGCACAACACTCCAGGACGCCGTCGCGGCGCTCGTGGCCCTGGGATTCAAGGCCGCCGACGCCACCACGTCCGTCCGGGGGGCCATGAGCCTCCTGGGCGATTCGGCATCCGTGGAACAACTCGTCCGGGCCTGTCTCAGGCGGGGTGCCTGAGAGACCCCATCCTCCCGGAACCATGTCGACCGCATCCCCTCCGTCCCGCCCCCATGCCCCGACCTTTGGGGGCCGGATTGCCGCCCGGGCCGCCTGGTCGGTCGCCCGGCTCGCCAGTGCCACGATCCGGTGGCACCTCGAGGATCCCACTGGATTGGTCCAGCCGCAGTCCCGGCACCCCGTCATCTTCGCCGTCTGGCACAACCGCCAGCTGCTCGCCCCGGAACTGTACCGGCAGATCCTCGGGGATCCATCACGGGGTCGACGACGCCTAGCCTCGGTGGCGAGTGCGAGCCGTGACGGAGCCATTGCCGCACGCGTCTTGGAACTGTTCGGCGCCGTCGCGGTCCGGGGCTCGTCCAGCCGACGTGGCGCCCAGGCCCTGGTGGAGCTGGTCGCCCTGGCCAGACGTGGCTACGACCTGGCCGTCACGCCCGATGGACCCCGGGGTCCCCGCTACGAGGTCAAGCCCGGCGTCATCGCCCTCGCCCAGCATACCGGCGTCCCCATCCTGCCGATCTCCTACCACCTCACCCGGAGGCTCCAGCTCCGGAGCTGGGACGGCTTCCTCATCCCCCTGCCCTTTGGACGCTGCCACATCCGGGTCGGCCCGGTGATGCAGATTCCCCCGGACCTTGACGAAGCGGAACGGAACCGTCTGACCCTCGAGCTCCAGACGAACCTCAGGGCGCTCACAACCGATTGAGGCTTTCATCGGGTCACGCCTCCTCTCCACGATTCCCGTTGCGATCGCCCGACCGCCCGGTGCACACAGTGGCCCCTGGGATGCAAGGCACTGCGGTACCCACCCTCCCCCTCAGCGCCCCTGGAGCTCGCGTCGCATCAACGCCTCGAAGGCCGACACCATCACCGGAGCGCCGAACACCGTCCTGGCCCGGTGACGCCCCCGCTCGGAGAGGGTCCTGCGGAGGTCCGGTGACCCCACCACCCGTTCCAGCGCGGCATGGAGGGCCTCGGCATTGCCCTCGTCGAACAGCAGTCCGCTGATCCCATCCTCGATGATCTCACGGATGCCTCCGCTTCGGCTGCCCAGTGTGGGCACTCCCGCCGCCATGCTCTCGATCACCGTCAAACCCAACCCCTCCTTCCGGGAGGGCAGGACGTTGATGTCCATCAGCGCGACATGGGACGCAGGATCATCCACGAAGCCGGCGAAGCAGATCCGGTCCGGGTCCGCCCCCTGGTGTCGGGCGATCTGCCGGACCGCTTCGAGCTCCTCCGGACGGGCCGGGCCCAGGGTCAGGACCCTCCAGGGAAACCGGGCCTTCGCGAGGGCTCCAAACAGGACATCATACCCTTTGAAGTCCGGCCGGTCGGGTCGCCACTCCT
>CAZZKQ010000631.1:0-2081 GCA_964654875.1 uncultured Verrucomicrobiota bacterium
GCCGCGAAGGAAAGGATCCGTCGGCGCTTCCAGTCGCACAGCTGCGGGGAGCCGTTCCAGGTCTCCATGCCGAACCGCTCGAGCGGGAGCCGTTCCCAGACCGCCCGGTACCGGGGCAACGACCGCCAGACATACGCCGCGCCGGCCATCGCTCCCAGGGCCACACCCCCCCGGATCACGTCCCGTCGGGACCAGCGACGTCCCCCATGCTTCACCCAGTCCAGCTGCTCCAGGAACGCCTCCGCCGTCGAGATCCGGTGGGAGTGGCGAGGGTCGGAGGCGCGCAGCAGGACCCTGTTCAGCCGCCAGCCGAACCGGTCCCAGTCCTTCGCCTCGACCACGGTCCTGGGAAGGGACGGAAACTGGAACCGATCGTTTCCGGTCCAGCACTCGTACAACGATCGGCCCAGGGCAAAGAGATCCATGGAGGGCGAGGAGGCCCCATCGGGAGGCATGTAGCCCTCCGTGCCGGGAAACGGCACCTCCTGCTCCCCGGTCCCGAGCGAACCCAGATCACCGAGGACGGGGCGCCCTCCCATGAACAGCACATTGGCCGGCTTCACGTCCCGGTGCTGCAGGCCCTCCCGGTGCAGGAAGGCCAGGGCACTTGCCAGGTTTGTCCCGAGATCCACGACCTCGGAGGTCGTGGAAGGGCCCTGCATCGCCACCCGAAGGGCGAGGGTCGAGGGCACATACTGATCCACACGGTTCGGATCGAACGGCCGTCCCAGCTCCGCGTCATCCGCCAGGGGCATCTCCTCCCACAGCGTCCCGGAAACCCTGTCGACACCCGTCGACGCCAATGCGATGAGGCCCGGCGGACACTCGGCGCCTGAAATCCGGGACCGAAGCGTCAGGAGACCGTCCAGCACCTCGGGCTGGAGGGCCTGCTGGAGCTTCAGACAGCACCACCGACCGGCGGGATTCATCGCCAGATACACCCAGGACCGGGGTCTCGAGGCCAGTTCCCGGACCAGCTGATACCCATCAGGCGCCTGGGGCGGCGTGGGCGTCACGGGAACGGCTCGGAGAGGTCCTGGACCAGCAGGGTATTCCACTGGACCTTGAGTCGACGGACGATCCGATGCTGGATGACCCGCACGCCGATCTTGGTGATGCCAAACCGGGAGGCCACCTCGGCCGCACGGCATCCCTCGAGGGCATAGGCCTCGAAGACCTGCCAGTGCTCAGGTCGGGTCACGGACCGGACCCGGGCGAGACACACCGACCACAGGTGTCCCTCCATGTGTTCCCGGGCACGGCTGTCATCGGCCGGGGCCTCCACGGCGGGAAGCCAGATCTTGAGACGCTTCACCGCCTCGACCCCCAGCTGGTGTCGTCGATTGCGTCGGTGCGCCTCGAAGATGAGCCGATGCACGATGTGACCCAGCCACCGGCGAAACCCGTTCTGCATCGGCTCCAGCCGTCGGGACTCCAGCATCCTCGCCACCCTCAGGAAGGTATCCTGGACCACATCCTGCGACTCCGCCGCCGTGAGGCCGCTCTGCTCACAGAGCCGGAGAATCGGTTTCTGGTACCGGTCCCACAGGGACTTCCACGCCGGCTCGTTCGACAGGTCCGCCGCGGAACCCAGCAGTTCCCGGTTTGTGGTCGCGGCCAGCAGGAGGTTGGGATCGGTCTGACGCATGGGGTTGGCAGAGACTTGGAACCGGATTTCGGCACGCAGCACTTATCCGGTAGCAATTACCCGTACCTAGCCTCCAGACGGCCGTGAGACTCAAGGAAAAGATTTCGAGGAAGGGAGATTTCTCGATCAGGGAACCGTTCGGTGGAGCGGCGTCCTATCGGGAGGCGGGTCACAGCGGTTTCCACTTGCGGTGCCGGTATTTGTCCCAGACCCAGCGGAAGTCGGGGTTGTTCGGACCGCCACCGGACCAGTTGAAGCTGGAGATCCCGACCGCCGAATCCTTGGCGGCCTTCAGGACCTTTGCCTCGACCCACTTGTGGCCCTCGTAGTGGCCATCCTGGAACGAGAAGGTGCTGAAGTTGCCGTGGAAGACCGCGAAGGGGTCGATCCAGCCCTTGCTGTCGGTGCGCAGCACCCAGGTGCCGAGGTTGGA
>CAZZKQ010000632.1:0-2079 GCA_964654875.1 uncultured Verrucomicrobiota bacterium
CATCAGCACCTTCCAGAAGGCCACCGGCCGCTTCGTCGAGGTCGGCATCGCCGAGGCCAACATGGTTTCGACCGGCGCAGGCCTCAGCAAGGCCGGCTACATCCCGATCGTCGACACCTTCGGCCAGTTCGGTGTCACGAAAGGCAACCTACCCCTCACGATGGCCGCGCTCTCGCAGGCGCCCGTGATCGCGATGTTCTCGCATGTCGGATTCCAGGACGCCGCCGACGGGGCCTCCCACCAGGCGACCACCTACCTCGCCGCGGTGAGCGCGATTCCCCACACGATCGTCATCGCCCCAAGCTGTTCCAAGGAGGCGGAGTCGTTCATGTACGACGCCATCCGTCACATCGCCGAGGAGCGCAAGGCGGGCCGTGACGGCGAGTCGGTGATCTTCTTCGTCGGACGCGAGAACTACCCCGTCGAGTGGATCCCCGGCGCCACCTACCCATGGGGCCGGGCCCAGGTGATCCAGGAGGGATCGGATGTCGTCCTGATCGGTTCGGGCGTGCTCTTCAGCAAGTGTCTCGAGGCGGCGAAGCTCCTCGCGGCCCAGGGACGGACGGCCACCGTCATCAACAACCCGTTCATCAACCGGGTGGATCTCGAGACGATCGGCGCAGCGGTCCGCAGGTGCGG
Organism: uncultured Verrucomicrobiota bacterium; assembly: GCA_964654875.1. Lineage (GTDB taxonomy): Bacteria > Verrucomicrobiota > Verrucomicrobiia > Limisphaerales > UBA9464 > UBA9464. Next base: position 640 of record CAZZKQ010000632.1, read on the forward strand.
GGGCCGTGTGGTGACGATCGAGGATCACCAGTCGATCTGCGGCATGGGGGCCCAGGTCTCGCACGCCCTCTCCCAGACGGGCATCGCCCACCGGATCCGTTCACTCGCCATCCCGGGCGAGTTCGGACAGTCGGCGTACCTCGCCGAGGAGCTGTACGCGAAGTACGGCCTGACCGGACCGAAGATGGCGGAGGCGGCGCTGGAGCTCCTCAGGGATCACTGAGCGGCGAGGGTCGGTGTCCCCAGGCCCCCAGCCCATGGCCCAGGGCTCCCCGCGGCTCAGACCGCCCCGGGAAGTCGGACCGTGAACTCGCTGCCCTGTCCCGGGGCACCGGTCACGCCGACCGTGCCGCCGTGGGCCTCCACGACGGCCTTCACGAGGCTCAGACCCAGCCCCAATCCCCGCTGGGACCGACTCCGGTCCCCGCGGTAGAGACGCGTCCAGATCCGGGCCTGCTCCTCGGGTGAGACCCCGATGCCGGTGTCCCGGACCCGGAGGACGACCTGTCCCGTCTCCACCGCCGCACCGAGGGTGACGGTGCCGCCCTCGGGGGTGTACTTGAGGGCATTGTCGACCAGGTTGCCCAGGACCTGCCGCATGCGGTCGGGATCGACCGAGGCCTTGCACGGGGTGGGCAGCTCCGAGCGGACGTTGATCTTCCGCTCCTCGGCGACGAACGCATACATCTCAGCCACTTCGCCGAGCAGGTGGGCCAGGTCGGTGGGTTGGCGCTTGAGGGTCATCATGCCGGCCTCGGCCTCGGCGACGTCCATGAGGGTGTTGAGCATCCGGAGCACCCGCTCCGATTCCTCGACACAGTCGGCCAGCGCCTCCCGGGCCGCCCCGGGATCCTGACCCTCGTCGCGGAGGGCCAGTTCGGCCGTGCCCCGCAGCCGGGTCAACGGGGTGCGGAGATCATGGGCCACGTTGTCGAGCGACTCGCGCATGGCCCGGATCAGCGATACGTTCCGGTCGAGGACGGAGTTGGAATGCCGGGCCATCTCGGTCAGCTCATTGTCGCCCCGGGGAATCGGCACCCGGACGTCGTGGCGTCCCTCCTCGAGGATGCGTCGGGCCGTCCGGGTGACCTCACGGATCGGACGGGTGGCGCTCCAGGCGAAGAGGCCGCCGCCGAGAAGGGCGATGCCGACGGCTGCGCCACCGAACTGCCAGAACGCGCGGCGCAGGGTGCTTGCCAGGACCGCCCGGCTGTCGGTGGTCCTCCCCACCTCCAGGATCACCCCGTTGGCGAGCTGGCCCTCGGTCAGGAGGAAGTCCCGCATCGCATCCTTGGGGATCCGCAGCTCCCGGACCTTCTCCACCACGTACAGGCCCTGGCTGGGTTCAGGCACCTGCCGGGTCCGAACCGCCCACCATTCCTCCGGGACCTCCGTGAGCAGCACCTGCACCGTCGAGCTGGCGACGAGGCCGTTGCCGTC
>CAZZKQ010000633.1:0-2073 GCA_964654875.1 uncultured Verrucomicrobiota bacterium
CGGCGATCACCTCGCCGTCGACCGTGCTCAGATCCCTGAGAAGCGCATGGAATCCGTCAGGCTGGTCGAGATCGGCATCAAGCACCGGAATGATGAAGGAGCGGCCACCCGAGAGGGTCGATGAGATGTGGGGTCCGCTGCTCCAGCTGGTTGAGCCCACGAGGGAACGTTCACGAAGTTCTCCGGCCGAAAATGTGGTCGCCTTACCATGGAGGCAGACTGAAACAAGATCGTCACACCGGTGCTGGTAGGTATGTGCGGCAAGGGCCATGCGGCATCCTCGATTCGCGATCGCCTCACGCTCCTCCTCATGGATCAGCCAATGCCGCGTCTGGTCAGGAAGGTCAGGATCATCGTAAATCCCAAGGTCTTCACCCGCACGGAACAGTTCGTCCTGGCCGCTGCCCGGAGCCCGATCCGTTAGGAGGAATGTACCCGAGCACAGAGTCTCGAAGATCCGCATGTTCAGGTCGTTTCGAACCGCATTGTTGAAGCCAATCCGTGAACTGGACAGGTGGGCCGAGATTTCGTCCCAGAAGACGCGTCGTGGCTCGACAAGGATCCTCTGCGACATCAGCGATTGGAGTAGGTTTTCGCGTCGACTTCCATCCCCGATGGATCCCACAAATCCGACATCGATCCGCTTCGAGACCTCGTGACGACGATGGATCTCTGGATCGCATCCCAAGGGAAGCCAATGGACGTTTCGGATCCCGGCGGCCCGAAATGCGTCGAGATACTCGCGTTGGGCGATGAATACCTGGTCGAATTCCTGGGCCCATTGGAGGTGGACCGGAAGGTTGAGGTGGTTGTCGATGAGATAGCAGGCTTTCGGACACCGAAGAGAACCTAGATTTCGGGGTCGATGGTTGGGTACTGATTCGATCCAAAGATAGAGATCCGGTTCGGGCAGTGTCCCCGACGTCTCACGCCGAACCCGTTCCATGTCCGGGGTCCAATCCAGGGGCAGGTCGTGGTCAAGAACAGGCTGTTTCATCATCCGGAGATTCCATAACTCGATAATCTCTGGCGTGATCTTCGGGCCGCAGGTGACGACCCTGAAACGCCTGCGAAGGGCCCGTTCAAGGTACGCCGCTGTCGTCACAGGATAGGAGACATACGCCAACCAGATCACGGGGGCGTTGGAACTGGGAGGCGTCCCGGCTTGGATCGTATCGGAGGTGCTGTCCACAGTGTTGTCGTTTGGGGCTTGGTTCCTTCGGAGAACGCCTTGAAACTGCCGCCCGGAAACGGCCAGCCACAAGAAAGTTCTCAATGGCGCGGTAGCCTAAGGCATCTCGATGAAGCGAATTCTGGTGATCCAGCTCAACCGGACCGGAGATCTGATCCAGACAACCCCACTTGTTGGCGACCTCGTGACGGAGGATCCGGAGGTCCAAGTGGACCTATTGGCTCTCTCGGGCAACGAGGAGGCCGTGCGCGGTTTGCCCGGCGTCGATAGGATCCTGACCGTCGGCGAGCAGGAGGTGCTGCGGATGAACCACGAGTTGACCGGCGAGGACCCATCGCTGGTCGGCTCGAACCTCTCCCAGAACTGGCTCGAGCAATCGGGACTGGGTGACTATGACGAGATCCTCGATGTCTCCACCCAGTGGCTCGGATACTGGGTTGCGAGGGAGCTGGATGCCCCGAACAAGGCCGGAGGCATGCTGACCCGGTCGAATGAACTGCTGTTCAAGGGGGACTGGCCAACCTATCAGGCGGCGCTGCTGGATTTCAGGGAATGGAACCGGGTGAATCTCGTGGATCTGTTCCGGGGTTACGGCTGCTCCTCCAGAACGCCGGGTGCTGGATTCCGACCCTATCTGGCCCGTGACCCTCACTGGGTCCATGGGCTTGGGAACTCCGGCAGAGGGTTCATTGGCATCAATCCCGGGGCGTCCGAGTCGCAGCGCCGCTATCCGGTCGAGGGATTCCTTGCCATCATCCAAGGATGCCTCCGACTCGGGTACCGTCCTGTCCTGGTGGGGGCACCGATGGATCGTCCAATCTGTGAGCAGATCGCCGACGGAATAGGGGGACAAATTCCGAACCTTGCCGGTCGCACCAGGA
>CAZZKQ010000634.1:0-2067 GCA_964654875.1 uncultured Verrucomicrobiota bacterium
CGGTCAGAACGAGCGGCTTGAGATTGGCGCGGGCGGTGTAGATCGCGGCGGTCAGCCCGGCGCAGCCGGTTCCCATGATGACGACGTTTTCCATAAGAGCGCGCGACGTTAGGCCGGAGGTCCCGCGCCGGCAAGGAGCCGGGCGGCTCAGAACGCGAACGTGAGCGCTCCGGCCCCGAGGGCTGCGAGCCAGAGGACCAGCACCGCCTGGGGTCGTCCCAGTCCCGCCCGTGCCAGACGATGCGAGAAACGGTTCGTGTCCCCGATCCAGAAGGGGCACCCGAGGCGCGTTCGAATCCCGACCACCGAGACCAGATCCGCAAGCGGCATGGCCAAGATCAGCAGCGGACACAGCACCAGCCAGCGGCAGGGCTCGAGCTGCTTTCAAGCGGGAGAGACATGGACTCCATACAGCCCTCTATCATTGCATTTATAAACTGTAATTTTACAAATACAAGGAAGTGACAATCCCGCGCACGGGCCATCTCCAGCTCCTCCGACAACGGCTTGCCGACAATCCCATCGTGTCGCTGGTGGGGCCGCGTCAGACAGGCAAGACCACACTCGCCAGGATGCTGGCCGAGGAACGGGTTGGGCCCGTGCATGCGTTCGACCTGGAGTCACCCTCGGATCTGGCCCGTCTGGCCAACCCCGAGCTGGTGCTGCGGCCGCTGACCGGGCTGGTCATCCTCGACGAGATCCAACGCCGCCCCGACCTGTTTCCACTGCTGCGCGTACTGGCCGATCGGCCGGACAACCCGGCGCGGTTCCTGATTCTCGGCAGCGCTTCGCCCGCGCTGATCAAAGATGGCAGCGAAAGCCTCGCGGGCCGGGTGGCGTTTCTCGACGTCAACGGATTCTCGTTGGCCGAGCTGGGCGCGCCGGCGCTTGCACCATTGTGGTGGCGTGGCGGATTTCCACGCGCCTACCTCGCGGCCGATGACGCGGCCTCTCGCCAGTGGCTCGACGACTTCCGGAGGATGTTTCTCGAGCGCGACATTCCGCAGCTCGGCATCCAGGTGCCGGCCGTCACCCTGGGCCGATTCTGGACGATGGTCGCACACTACCACGGGCAGGTGCTGAACCTCGCCGAACTCGCGCGTGCGCTCGGGTCGTCCGAGCCCACGGCGCGCCGCTACATCGACATCCTGAGCGGCACCTATGTGGTACGACAACTTCCGCCATGGTTTGCGAACCTCAAGAAGCGGCAGGTACGCGCGCCCAAGGTGTACATTCGGGACGCCGGCCTGCTGCATGCGCTGCTGGGAATCCCGGATGCGGTGGGGTTGCAGTCGCACCCCAAGCTGGGGGCCTCGTGGGAGGGCTTCTGCATCGAGCAGATCCTGAGCCTGTGCGGCGAACGCGACGCCTACTTCTGGGGCACGCACGCCGGCGCCGAACTGGACCTGCTGCTGACGCACCGGGGCCAGCGCCTCGGCTTCGAGTTCAAATTCTCCGATCGGCCAGGCACCACGAAGTCCATGCGCATCGCACTGCAGGATCTTGGGCTGGACCAGCTCTACGTCGTCCACCCCGGTGAACAGACCTTTGCACTCGACACCGCGATCACGGCCATCGCGCTGCCAGCGCTCATCGACCTGCTGCGACGCCAGGCCAGCCCCGAATCCATCGCAGGCACCTGAGAACACGGTTTTCCTCTGCTTCTCCCGGCTCTCCTCCGCGTTTCTGCGTGGGTCCCCTCCCGCATTTCCGCGGGATCACTCCGACCGCTTGCCGATCGCTTCCAGGAACGCCGCTCCATTGGGTGACTCGGTTGCCAGCCTGAGCCAGTCCTGCAGCACGTCGGCATCGTCCAGCGACTCGAGATGCCGATTCCACGACGGCTTCCAATCCGGGAATCGAACCGTTGCCAAAGCCTTGACGGCCTCGACCCAACCGGCGCGCAACCCGTCCAGCCGACCCTCTTGCCGACCCTCTTGCCGACCCTCTTGCCGACCTTCCTGTCGACCTTGCTCAAGGCCCTCGCGACGGGCATGGCGTTCGAATGTCGTGAGATACGTCATGGGGATGTCTCCTTCCTGTTGTCTGACCTGTTCCAAGAAAATC
>CAZZKQ010000635.1:0-2065 GCA_964654875.1 uncultured Verrucomicrobiota bacterium
CTCCACCCTTCCCTCTGCATAACGGAGGGATCCCAGCGGGTAGCCGGCGGTTGAGCGCAGCGACACCGCCGGACATTCACCCCCAATGTCCTTCCGCATCCTGGAAGGATGCCAGCCCCAATCCGGTGATGGATCGGCCAGGAGTGGGTCGATGGCGCAGCCGGCGTCGGTGGTTGGACAACGCCAACGGCGTTCCGGCACTGAGCCCAGGGTTGGTCCGAGGAACGAGAGGACCCACCCTGGGAACCGAGCGAAAAAAGGGATCCAACCACAATGCGGTTGCGGCAGGCTCCGGTGGGTGCAGCCGTGCTCTGCGGCACTGGGCGCGATAGCCTCCACCCACCCCAGGCTTCAACCTTTTTGACGTCATTTGCCGGCAATCAGGCCCTTGGCCTCCGCCATGAGCGGATGATCAAAGGCGCTGGCGTAGGCGTCCAAGGTGGACGCCTTGAGACGAAGTTGGCGCCCGGTGTTGCGCCAACCCGAGACGACCATGAAAACCATCCGGAGGATCTGTTTGGCCTCTGCAGCCCTGAGCCCAAAGCGGGGCGCGGCGGCAAGCGCGCTGGCGATGGTCGGCTCATCCTGGTCTTCGTTGACGGCGGTCTTGCTCACCCGGACACGATCCAACTCCGGCACGGGGTTGATGTCGTAGGCCGGTGAGAGCGACCAGCGTCCCGGCTCGTGCATCAGGAAACCGTGATTGCGCAGGTGGTCATCGTAGTTGCTCGCCAGGAGCGAGAAGACGAGCCGACGCCACAGCTCGCGGAGGTCGCCAGGCACATCATGGCCGAATTGCCGGATACCGTCGGCCAGCAACGTGTAGGCGCCCGGCTCCCCCGGAGGCAATCCCAGCAAGGTCGCGGCGGAAATGAACGGGATGCGGTTCCTTCCCGCACGGTCAAACCGGGTGATGACCGCGACAGGGTGTCCACCCACCGGTACGAGTCGATGTTCCGCAACCCGGATGCCCGCCTGCCCCGCGAGGGTCAGCGCCAGAATCTCACCGGCGGCAATGTCCCGCGTGTCGTCCGGCTTGGGAAACTTGGCGATGGCGAGCCGTTCATCCGGCAGACTCACCGCCGACTTGGGACGTGCCCCGCCCAGAGGTGAACCCGCGCCCAACAGGAAGCTCAAATCCTGGGCGGTTTCCGTTTCATGGTGGATGGCGTCCGTGGCCTGGAGCAGCGCGTTCAGGCGGACCAAGGGCGGAAGTTTGCCCGTCGTCGGAGCGAGGAAGGGGCTGCGGGTGTCGAACCGGAAACGCAATGCGCCAATGCGCGACGCATCGTCCAGAGCCAGCACGTAGTCGAGGTCGCGATAGGGTTTCTGCGTCAGGACCTTCTTGCGGACGGCGCGCTCGATCAGGACTCGGCCCCAACGGTCGGGACCGCAATCCTGAATCGCCCCCCACAGCGTCGCTCCGTGATGCGGCCCCTGCTGGAGTGGCAGCGAGGTCGGATCAATCGCAAAGGCGTCGTCGCGTCGGAGCCATTCGGACGCGTATTGGAAGGAAACCGACGCGCTCCGTTCAGCCGCATGGAGCCTCCCCACCAGATGGGTCTGCCCCCGCCAGTCGATATGGACTTCGAGGCTCATGATCGGGCGCGCCGGATACGTTGCGGCAGGCGGCGCTCATCGAGGCCCAGCGCGAGTTCATCGGTGGCGGGCGCAGCGAGGTTTGCCAGTCGGTCGTGCAACTGCAGGACGAACGCGGCAGTCACCAGGGTCCCGAGAGCCACCGTGGGATCGCCGCGCTCCAGCCGCCATAGCGTGTCGCGGCTGACAAACAGACGTTCCGCCATGTCACCCGTGGAGATGCCACGCTTGCGCCGCGCGATCGCGAGGTCGCGACCCAGCTTGCGGAGCGCATGGGCGGCAGGCAACGGCATGGAGGTTGTCTTCACGAGATCCTTAGTGTCCGGTATGCCAGACATTCCGTCAAACAATGCCCGATTTGTCTGACGCTCAATGGTCCCGCAACGGGCTCCACCCGCTCCAGCTCGTGCGACGATGTCACCGAGTGGGGCATTGGCTGGATGGGTGAAACCAAGGGTGGGTCCGA
>CAZZKQ010000636.1:0-2059 GCA_964654875.1 uncultured Verrucomicrobiota bacterium
ATCGACGGCTCTGGATCGCCGGGGTCCTGGGCCTGCTGGTGGTGTTTTTGGGGACCTCAGTACTGTCCCCGCGGTGGGAACGGGCCTTTGCACTGGGACTCTGGCGGTCCAAGACACCCCCAGCCACCTGGGAGGAGTATCGGAGACAGGTCGACGGCAGCGTCCTGCGCTACCACAAGGACGGAGCCGGCTCATCCGTGACGGTGCTCTCCAGCATGCAGCTCGGTGAGGAGAACCTGCTCCTGAGGGTGAACGGGAAGACCGATGCGACGTCGATCGGCGACGCCCCCACACAGGCCCTGCTTGCCCACGTCCCGCTGCTGACCCGCCCCGGCTCCACGGACGTCCTTGTTGTCGGACTCGGGAGCGGCATGACGGTCGGCTCGGCGCTCCGACATCCCGGAGTGAAGCGGGTCGACGTCGTCGAGATCTCCCCGGAGGTGGTCGAGGCCACGCGACAGTTCTTCACGCCGTTCAACCACGGAGCGTTGGAGGATCCCCGGACCCATCTCGTCGTCGAGGATGCCAAGGCCTTCCTGAAGGCGACACCCCAGCGGTATGACGTGGTGATCTCGGAACCTTCGAACCCTTGGATGGCCGGGGTGGCTGGGGTGTTCAGCCGGGAATTCTACGGGGACATCCGGGATCGGCTGAAACCTGGCGGCATCGCGGCCCAATGGCTCCAGATGTACGAGATGGACGACCGCACGGTGGACCTGGTGATCAACACCTTCGCCTCGGTGTTCCCCGAGGTGGGGATCTGGATGGTGGGGGGACGGGATCTCGTGCTGCTGGGGACGCTGGAACCCGTGGTGGTCGATCCGGCGCAGATGGGACGCGCGGCCGAACACCCCGAGGTGCGGGCGGACCTGGCACGGGTGGGGATCCGGGATCTGACCTCGCTGCTGAACCTTGAGCTCATTCCCATGGGGGACGGGATCTTCGTTCCCGACCCAGCGACCCCGGTACACAGCGACCTCAATCCGATCCTCGAATACGCAGCGCAGCGGGCGTTCTTCGCCCGGGGCGAACCCGGCAAGATCTTCGCGTTGTCGGAGGGTCGGAACCCGAGGCCACGCGGCCTGGCCGCTCGACATCTTTCAGGACGGCGGATGACCACCAATGAGCTGTGGGCGACATCGACACTGTTCCGAGCCTCCTCCATGCCGGAACCCGAGGTGTTCCGCTCCCAGCTGCGCCTCTGGCTCGCGACGGAGCCAGGACAACCCGAACCGGTGCGGCTGCTGTCGGCCCTCGAACGCAGCATCGCCGCGCCCGACAACTCGGCCTTCGCCGAGGCCGAACTTCCGGGCTGGAAGGAGGCACGGGACCGGGGTGACCTTCCCATGATGAGGTCGCAGGCCGCGGCGCTGATGACCCAGCATCGCAACCGGCGCTCGGCCCATTACCTCCCCGACACGCAGGAACTAGAGCGGACCCTGAGGCTGCTGATCGACAACGACCTCGCTCTCAGACGGGTGCACCGGGCCCGTCTCGCGGAGGTCCTCTGGGACCGTGGCGACGACGTCGAGTTCATGGCGACGGCCCTCAAGGCCTTCGCCAATGACTCCGGCGAGAATGGCCCCTACGACTTCTCGGCCGATCCGCGGGCACCACGGTTGGTCATTGCAAGGATGCTGCTGGTGCTCGCGGAGAAGGGGGACTGGAAGACCGCGCTCCAGCTGGTCAAGGAGGCCGTGGAGAAGGGATTCGCGGGGGAGGAGGCCGCATTCCGGGAGCCGCTCCTCGAGCACCACGCACGCCGGATCTTCTCCAAGGCCACAGCCTTCGGCGTCCAACGGTCCGCGCTGCCATGACTCCTGGCCCCCATCCTCTGGCACGGGCCCAGCCCCTTCCACCGATCGTCCTGGCCTCCCAGTCCCCGCGCCGAGTCTCCCTCCTGAGGGAACTCGTGCCCGAGTTCCGGGTGAACCCCTCGGACGCGACGGAGCTGCACGATACGAAGATGGGAATCCGTCGTCTCTGTGAGGTGAATGCCGAGCTGAAGGCGTTCCCGGTCGCCCGTCAGTTCCCGGATCACCTCGTCATCGGGGCCGAC
>CAZZKQ010000637.1:0-2058 GCA_964654875.1 uncultured Verrucomicrobiota bacterium
GTGAGCCACTGGTCGGGTGTGGGGAAGAATCCGCGGCCGAAGTGGGAATTGAGTTCGGGGTGGAATCTGACGGCTCCGGGGAACGCCCACTGGGAGACCCGTGCCGGGTGGGGTCGGAATCCCGGGGTATCACCGGGGCGACCCATGTTGCGGACGATCAGGTTCTGATCGGGAAACCGGAGATGGAGCTCGGTCTCGAGTCGGCTGAAGTAGACGTCTCGTTCGGCGAGTCCGTTGCCGACGAAGACGATGCGTTCGCCGACGGCCGGGGCACCGATGGCCTGCGACCGGACCTGGGCGGTCTCGGGCGGCAGTTCGGTGGGGGCGTGTGGGCGATTGTTGGGCTCCGCGGCGGGGAGCGATCCCGCGGCGAGCAGGAGGGTGGCGACGAGGGATAAAATCAGACGACTGGGCATGGGAGAACCATGACCGGCCGGGGACACTCGCGGCAAGGTCGGCTGCGGAGGGTCGGTCAGAACTTGCCGGGCCTGAGGACCCGGATTTCTGTCTCGTAGGCCACCATCGCAAAATTAGGGAAGAGCTCCGAGGAGAGTCGGGCCAGCAGGGACTCCGCAGCGTCGGGCTGGAGGATGATTTCGACCTGGATGTTCGCGAACTCCGGGATATCCGCGGCCCGGTGTCCCTGGCTTCCGGAACCCTGCACCTCCCAGAGCGTCCAGCCGTGGGCACCAGTGGCCTCGACGAGTTTCAGGACGTCCTCGCGGGCGAGGGCCTCGCAGATGATGGTCACCCGCTTCATTGGATGTGTGGTCATGGTGCGGAGTCTCCCAGTCGTCGGGCCACCTCGAGATAGAGGGGTAGTCCCAGCGTGATGTTGAAGGGGAACGTGATTGCGAGCGCGGAGGTGAGGTAGAGGGTGGGGTTCGCTTCGGGGATCGACAGACGCATCGCGGCGGGGGCTGCGATGTAGGAGGCCGAGGCGGCGAGGGTGGCGATCAGCATGGTTCCGCCGGTTCCGAGGCCGACCCTGTGTCCCAGCCATGCGCCTGCCCATGCATTGAGGACGGGTGCGACGATCCCGAAGGCCAGCAGGAAGGGTCCGACCCGGCGGAGATCCTCGAACCGACGAGCGGCGACCATGCCCATTTCGAGTAGGAAGAGGGCCAACACGCCCTGGAAGGGAGTGACGAAGAATCCAGCGGTCGACTCACCCCCCTTCTTGCCGCTGGCCCAACCGGCTACCAGGGCCCCGACCAGCAGGAGGACGGAACGTCCGGTGATCGCCTCATGGACGGCTCTGCGGATCACAGGCCCGAGGGAGCCACGTCCCTTGGCGGCCATCTTTCCGAGGACCACGCCGACGAGGATGGCCGGGGCCTCCATCACGGCGAGGAAGGCGGAGGCGTAATCCGGGAAGGGCACCTGCAGGGAGCGGAGGTAGTTGCTCGCCGCGATGAAGGTGACGGCGCTCACGGAGCCGTAGTGGGCACTGATCGCAGCGGCGTCGACCGCGGGCAGGCGTCCCACAAAGCGGAGCACCGGATAGGTCCACAGGGGGATGAGCGCGCCGAGGAGCATTGCCGCCAGTCCGGGCAGCCAGACTCGTCCCAAGCCGGCCTCAGACAGCGCTACCCCACCTTTGAACCCAATGGCGACCAGCAGGTAGATCGTCAGGGTGACGTAGAGGGGTTCTGGGAATTTCAGGTCGCTGCCGACGAGGGTGGCGATCACCCCGAGCGCAAAGAACAACACCGCTGGGGAGAGAATGTTCGCGGAGATCGCGGGGAGAATCTCGGTCCACATATCCAAAATTCGTCGAGGTTGGACCCGGACTGGGTTTCGGCAAGGAGGCCCTCCTGCGGAGGGCCTCCGTTCACTCCACCGTGATCGCGCGCATGGCGGGGTGGAGGGTGCCGTTCACGTCACGGGCCTCGACGCAGATGTAGTGGGTCCCTTTCGGCAACGGGTTCGGGAGGGCGCCCCGCCACAGGTGCTGGCTTTTCGTGGGCGAAGGGAGAGGTCCGAACGGGGCCACGAAGTTCGTACCCTCCCGGGCACGGATTGCGACGAATTCGGGGTCGAACTCGATCACCCGTT
>CAZZKQ010000638.1:0-2052 GCA_964654875.1 uncultured Verrucomicrobiota bacterium
GCTGTACTGCCGGACCCGCTTCCAGACGCTCATCACGTCGCCGCAGGTGGTGTCGACCGTCTGGCACCCGGTGGCCTCGAGACGGCGTCGGGTCGAGACCTCGGTGCCGAAGGCCGGGATGATGACGACGTCGTCGGGTCCCAGCGACAGGCTTCCGATCTCCTCGTCGCTGGGCTTCGGGGAGATGGAGACGATGCCGAGGTTGCGGATCTGGTCGTTGACCTCGGGGTTGTGGATGATTTCGCCGAGCAGGAAGATGCGGGCGGGGGCGGGAAAGACGTTCCGGGCGGCGTAGGCGAGGTCGATCGCCCGTTCGACCCCGTAGCAGAAGCCGAACTCCTTCGCGAGCTTCACGGTCAGACCCCCATGCGAGAGGAGGCCTCCCTCGGCCCGGATCCGCTCCACCAGCTCGCTGCGATAGTGGGCCACCACCTGGGCGGAAACGGCCTCCATGACGTCGGGCCGTCGGAGGTTGATCTTCTTCGGGGAGTTGTCGGGCGCGTTCGGAGGAGTGGCGGACATCGTCGTCGGCACAGCCTAATCGAGTCGACCGGATCGTCGAGCGATCAGTGGAGCCGGGGCCCGGGTCTCAGGAGACGACCCAGTCGACGATCGCCTTCTGGACGTGGAGCCGGTTCTCGGCCTCGGCGAAGATCGTCTCGGCGTGGTCCTCGAGCGTGTCGGCGTCGATCTCCTTGCCCCGGTAGGCGGGCAGGCAGTGCATGACGAGGACACCGGGCCGTGCCCGTTTCACGAGATCCCAGTTGATCTGGTACCCGCTCAGGTCGCCCAATCTCCGGGCGGACTCCGACTCCTTGCCCATCGACACCCAGACGTCGGTGTAGAGGAGATCCGCCCCGGTCGCCGCCCAGGGGAGGTCCCGGGTGAGCACCACATGCCCACCGGACTGGAAGTACCAGCAGCGTGCATCGGCCGGGAGTCCCGGGATCGCCGCCCCGAGGGTGCCCCCGGCACGGACGAGGAGGCCATCGGCCGGCTGGTACGAGGGTGGCGCCGCCAGCCGCAGCTCGAAGCCGAGCCGGGCCGCCGCGAAGATCCAGCTCGCGGGGACATTGCATGCCGCGTCCCCGACGAATGTGACGACCTTCCCGACGATCGGCTCGCCCCGCCGTTCCTCGAAGGTGTGGATGTCGGTCAGGATCTGGCAGGGATGCTCGTCGTCCGTCAGGGCGTTGATGGTGGGGACGCCGGAGAATCGGGCGAACACCTCGACATCCGATTGGGCGTAGGTCCGGATGACCGCCCCGTGGACCATGCGACCCAGCACACGGGCCGTGTCCTGGATGGGCTCGCCCCGACCGAGCTGGATGTCATTGGCGTTGAGGAAGAGCACGTGGGCGCCGAGCTCCCGGAGACCCACCTCGAAGCTGACCCGGGTGCGGGTCGAGGACTTGCTGAAGATCATCGCCCAGGACTGGCCCTCGAGCGGCCTCGCGTGGGACCGCCGATGGCGTTTGAAGCCGTCCACCCGGTCGAGGATCGACCGGAAATCCCCGACGGTGAGCGACTCGAGACTCAGCAGATGTTTCATCAGACCCTTTCAGCTCGCGGCGAAAGCCGGAGACTGAAGCGCCATCCGGGGGCCTTGTGAATCGAAATCCTTGTCGTGCCCGGACCCGGCCGGCCCCAAGGCCGGCATCGGGGCATCGCACCCATGTTCTCAAAGAGTCCCCAAAGAGTCCCCAAAAAGTCCCCGGTTCCGTTTTGGACTCCGATCCGCTAGGCTTCCTCCAGCGATGTTGACGCCCACCCGTGCCGAGAAACGCATGCTGCAGCTGGTGCTGCTGCTGGCGGTTTCCGGACTTGTCGGCAAGGTCTGGCTCCGGACCCGTCCCCCTTCCCCGGAACCGCCCGCCATCGCACAGGGCGTTGGCGGGATCCGCTGATCATGGCGCAGGTCGACCTCGATTCCCTACTCAACCCGGTCCTGGAGCGCGACCCGCGCTACGCCAGGGCCGCATACCACTTCGTCTGCGAGGCCCTCGACCACACCCAGGGCCTGCGCGGATCCACACCGGGACGCAAGACCCA
>CAZZKQ010000639.1:0-2046 GCA_964654875.1 uncultured Verrucomicrobiota bacterium
CTCCCCGACCCTCCCGTCCCAGGGTTCCGACACCGTGGGCATCGTCGACGAGCAGCCAACCCTTCCCGGGCAGAACGGAGAGAAGCTCCGACACCGGTGCCAGGGATCCGTCGAGCGGGGACAATCCAGTCGTCATCACCAGCGGCGGAGCGGATTTCCGGGAGCGTCCGAGTTGCTTCCGCAGGTCGTCGACCGAGTCGAAGTCGGTCGTCGGAACACCCAGCAGGTCCGCCGCATCGCGCAGACAGCCGTGGGCGGTCCGCGACAGGTGCACGTGCCCGACCGAACCTGCCAGTCCCTGACAGGCCACGAGTGGTGCCAGATACCCGGACGAGGTCAGCACCGCCGAGGGGAACCGGAACATCCGGGCCAGATCCCGCTCCAGTCCTGCATACAATGGATGATTGCCGGTCGTGGTCCGACTCGCCGCCACGTTGGGGCCGAGGGTGTCGACCGCGCGGCGGATCGCCAGGCGGACCTCGCGATTCCAGGACAGGCGGAAGTAGTCGCTACCCCCAAAATAGGTAAGCTCCCGCCCCCGCCACTCCACGGTGGTGGGGCCGATCTGGACGATCTCCGGACCTTCGTTCTCGGATCCCATGCGTGGTGCCCAGCGAACCACCGGCGACCGGTCCGACTCAAGGACTCACGCGGGGACCGATGCCCGTCGCACTAGGCCTTGATCTCGGCGAGACGGCGTTGGACGTCCTCGGCCAGGAGCGGGCCGATCAGCGGCTCCAGTTCGCCCTCCATGACGGCGGCGAGGTTGTAGAGGGTCAGGTTGATCCGGTGGTCGGTGACGCGGTTCTGCGGGAAGTTGTAGGTACGGCTCTTCTCGCTGCGCTCACCGGTGCCGACCTGCTCCTTGCGGGCGGCGGCATACTTGGCGTTCTCTTCGGCCAGCTTGCGCTCGAGCAGACGGGACCGGAGGACGGTCATGGCCTGCTGCTTGTTCTTCTGCTGGGACCTGCCGTCCTGGCATCGGACCTCGATCCCCGAGGGCCTGTGGAAGATTCGGACGGCGGAGTCGGTGGTGTTGACACCCTGTCCGCCATGACCGGAGGCCCGGCAGACGTTGATCTCGAGATCCTCGGGTTTGATGACGACATCGACCTCCTCCGCCTCGGGCATGACGGCGACAGTGACGGTGCTGGTGTGGATGCGCCCCTGGGCCTCGGTGGCTGGGACACGCTGGACCCGGTGGACGCCCGACTCGAACTTGAGTCGCTTGAAGACCTCCGGGCCCGTGACACTGACGATGGCCTCCTTGTAGCCGCCGAGATCGGACGGGCTGGCCTCGAGCATCTCGAACCGCCAGCCCTCGGCCTCGGCGAACCGCTGGTACATCCGGAGGAGGTCCGCGGCGAAGAGCGCGCTTTCAGCCCCCCCGGCAGCGGCCCGGAGTTCCAGGATGCAGTTTCTCGAGTCCGTGGGACTCGGCGGCAGGATTCCTTCCTGGAGCCGCGCCGCCAGCCGGGCTTCCTCGAGGGTGAGACGCCCGATCTCCTCCTGGGCCATCAGCGCCAGCTCGGAACCCGCCGGCTCGGTCGCCACCAGGGCCCTGTTCTCGGACAGTTCGGTCTGGGCCTTCTGGAACCGATCCCCTGCCTCGACAAGACCCCGGAGCCGCGCGTGTTCCCGGGTCAGCTCCTGTCCACGCTGCGGCTGGGCAAAGGCATCCGGTGCGCTCAGGAGCGATTCCACCTCGGCGAAGCGCTCCCGGAAACGGACGATGAAGGGATGGAGATCCACGGTGACGCGGGAGAATGGCGGCGGAAATCCGACCTGCAAAAAGCAAACCGCCCGCCGACCGGCTGAACCGGGCGGCGGGCGGTGTCGGCTGCGGCACTAGGCCTTCTTCTTGCCGGCGGACTTGGCGGCCTGCATCTCGGCAGTCCGGGCGGCGCGCTGCTGGAACTTGTCGACCCGGCCGGCGGTGTCGACGAACTTCTGCTGGCCGGTATAGAACGGATGGGTGAATCCGCTGATGCCCATGAGGTACAGCGGGTACTCCTTGCCGTCCTCCCACGTCGCGGTGAGCGGAGG
>CAZZKQ010000640.1:0-2045 GCA_964654875.1 uncultured Verrucomicrobiota bacterium
GCCACAGCAGGAAATTGCTGACCCGCATCTCGCCGCTCGTCCGGATCAGGAGGTCGGGGTCGGGCCAGTGGCGGGTGTAGAGGTGGTCCGCCACGACCCGCTCGGTGATCTCCGCGGGCTCGAGCTGGCCGCACTTGACCTTCTCGGCCAGCTCCCGGACCGCCTCCACGATCTCGGTCCGACCGCCGTAGCTCAGGGCGATGATCAGGGTGAGCCCATTGTTCTTCGACAACGCGGCCCGGGTCTCGGCGAGCTGCTTCTGGACGAACTCAGGCAGACGCCAGATCTGACCAATGGCCTCAAGACGGACATTGTTGCGCTGGAGCTCGGCGAGCTCGGTCTTCAGGTACCGGGCCAGATACTTCATCAGGGTGTCGACCTCGTCCTGGGGCCGGTTCCAGTTCTCCACCGAGAAGGCGTAGAGGGTCAGGTACTTGATGCCGAGCTCGCCGGCGGCCTTCACGATGGCCCTGACGGACTGGGCGCCGATGCGATGACCCTCGAAACGGGGGCGATGCCGGGCCTTGGCCCAGCGACCGTTGCCATCCATGATGATGGCGACATGCTGCGGGATGTTGTGGCCCGGTGCGGCCACGGACTTGGATTCAACGCTCATCGGATTGGGCTCCCCCTCCGCGGGTCTCGATCCGGCTTCCAGGACATCCCGGAGCAGCCTACAGGAACATCGTCTGGTCCCGGGCAGGTCCGACCGACACGATCGTCAGACGGGTCCCGGTGAGCTGGGCGAGGGTCAGGAGGTAGTGCCGGCAGTTCAGCGGCAGATCCTCCCAACGGCGAATCCCATCGGTGGGCGTCTTCCATCCGGGGAAGTCCTGGTAGACGGGTTCACAGCGCGCAAGGAGTTCCGCGTCTGCCGGCATGTGCTCCAGAACAACCCCGTCGAGCCGGTAGCCGGTGCAGGCCCGGACGGTCTCCAACGAGTCGAGTCCATCGACGTTCGTCACCGCCAGCTCGTCGATCCCGTTGACCATGGCGGCGTGACGGGTGGCGACGGCGTCGAACCATCCACAGCGACGTGCCCGACCAGTCGTGGCACCGAACTCGCGTCCCATTCCGTGCAGGAGGTCCCCCAGGCCCTCATCCTCGGTGGGCAACGGCCCGCCACCGACCCGGGTCGTGTAGGCCTTGAGCACGCCCACCACGCGGTCCATCCGGTTCGGGGGCACACCCGATCCCGTGCAGGCTCCACCAGCGGTCGTGTTCGAGGAGGTCACGAACGGATAGGTGCCGTGATCGATGTCGAGGAAGGTCCCCTGCGCCCCCTCGAACAGGATGTTCTCACCCCGACGTCCGGCCTCGTGCAGGTAGACGACGGTGTTGGTGACGAAGGGACGGAGGCGGTCGGCCGCCTTGGTGTACTCGGCGAGGATGGGTTCGTATTCCAGGGGCTTGGCTCCGAGGGACCTGAGGATTTCGTTGTTCTCCTCGAGACGTTCCCGCAGTCGGAGCGGGAAGCGGGTGGGGTTGATGAGGTCAATGATACGGATTCCCACCCGGGCGGCCTTGTCGCCATAGGTCGGCCCGATGCCCCTCTTGGTGGTCCCGATGCCCTGGGCGCCCTTCCGGGCATCGCGCTGGCCATCGATCTCACGATGCCATGGCAGGACGACGTGGGCGGTTTCGGAGATCCGGAGATTCGCGGGGGTCACCTCGACCCCGAGCCGGAGAAGGCCGTCGATCTCGTGATTCACCAGGTGGACAGGGTCGATGACGACACCATTGCCGATGACGCAGATCTTGCCCCTGCGGAGGATGCCGCTGGGGATGAGGTGGAGGACATACTTGTCCTTGCCCACGAACACGGTGTGACCCGCATTGTTGCCCCCCTGGGTCCGGACCACGATGCCCGCCTGCTCGGTCAGGACGTCGATGATCTTCCCCTTGCCCTCGTCGCCCCACTGGGCGCCCACCAGAATTGTATTGGCCATGTCTTGCTGCGCAGCAACCCGAATAAAAAATCCCCGAAGGCAATTCGGGGCGTCCGCCGGTCTTTGCACACGGAGCCTATGAGGCGCACCCTCAGA
>CAZZKQ010000641.1:0-2044 GCA_964654875.1 uncultured Verrucomicrobiota bacterium
CCCGGAAAATCCCGCCGGTTGTCCGGATCACCACCGCCCGCCAGGCCGATCTCGTCGCCGTAGTAGATCAACGGGATGCCCCGGGAGGTCAGCAGGAACACAGTGGCCAAACCCAGTCCCTCCCGCGTCGCCCCCGACACATTCATGAAGCGGTCCACGTCATGGAGTCCCGCAAAGGTCACCAGTCGCGTGGCGTCCAGATACACCCAGTCGCGCGCCAACTGCTCCGCCAGCCCCTTGATCGGGCGCCCCTCGCCGAAGGTCTCACGGACCCGGTAGAACAATGGGAAATCAAAGAGCGCATCGATCCCGGAATCGACCCCGTCGAACCGCGCCGCCCCGGACTGGTAGAACGCCACCTTCAGGGTGTCGCCGTCGAACACCTCGCCGAGCAGGTTCAGGTGGGGATGCTGACGCCTGAGCGCCCGGGACCAGTCCCGCCAGAAGGTCCTCGGCACGTAGGGCAGCGTGTCCTGCCGGATGCCATCGATCCCCGTGATGCCCACCCACCACAGGGCGTTCTGGATGAGATAGCGGGCGCACTCCGGATCGTCCTGGTTGAGATCCGGGAGCAGGTTGATGAACCAGCCATCGAGCGTCGTCCGCTGCAGATCGGGCGTGGCATGCGGATTGGGGATCGTCCAGGTCTGCCAGGTGTTTTCCGGATGATCCGTGGCCGTGCCGTGGAACCACGTCGGGGTCGGGGGATCCTTCACCCAGGGATGGTATGGCCCGACATGGTTGGCCACCTGGTCCTGCAGGATGCGGATCCCCAGCCGGTGGGTGGTGTCGACCAGTTCCCGGAGTGTCGCCATGTCACCGAGGTGCTCATCCACGGCATAGAAGTCGACGGCCCCGTAGCCATGGTAGTCGGTGATGGGGTCGCCCGACTTGGGATCGAGTCGGTTCTCCCGGGTGTACTTCTCCATCTGGTTGAGCCCATCGTTGTTGTCGTACCACGGGTTCAGCCAGAGCGCCGTGACACCGAGCGACTGCAGGTAGGGCAGCCGCTGGATCACCCCACGCAGGTCCCCACCGTGGTAGTGGCGGGCCTTGGAACGATCGATCAGGTCGGGGGACTTCGGGGTGCGGTCGTTCGACGGATCCCCGTTCACGAACCGGTCGGGCATGATCAGATAGATCAGGTCGTCCGGACCGAACCCCTGGAACCGTCCCTTCGCCACCTGGGGAGCCAGCACCTCGAACGAACCCGCCGCGCTCCCCTGCCCCGTGGTCACGCGGAGCCTGCGGACACCCGGACGCGCGCTGCGGGAGAGGTCGAGATCACAGAACAGGTGGGTTCCCGAGGGCGACACGGTGACGCGGCTGAGGCGTCCACCGCCTCCCTCCAACGCCACCTTCGCCCCCGTCAGATCACGGCCGGTGACCAGGAGCCGGACCGGGTTCATGGCATGGCCCGCCCACCACGAAGGAGGCTCGATGCGGGAGACGACCGGCTCGGCAGCGCAGAGGGTCGTGGTCCAGGCGAGGATCAGGAGAAGTCGGGCGGGCAGGGTCGACATGGTGTGGCGTGGGTTGCGGCGGGACGGGCAGAGACCACCGGTCAGGCCGGCTTCGGGGCCGGGTAGTCGACCCGTCCGCACAACAGCGCGGCCAGGCCCAGGAAGGCTCCACCGAGGGCAACGGCGTAGACCGATTGGTTCCCGAAGACGCGTTCCACCAGCCATCCGGAGCCGAGGGCCACGACCACCTGGGGGATGACGATGAAGAAGTTGAACACCCCCATGTAGGTGCCCATGCGGTCCTCCGGCAGGGAACCGGCGAGCATCGCATAGGGCATCGCGAGGATGCAGGCCCAGGCGATGCCGACCCCGACCATCGATCCGAACAGGGCGTATTTGTCCCGGATCACCAGCACGGACAGCAGTCCCGCCGCGCCGCAGAGCAGCCCGACGGTGTGGAGCGTCCGGGGCGACACCCTCCGAACCAGGCCAATCAGCACGAAGGCCATGAGAAGGGCGACGCCATTGTACACAGAGAAGCAGACCCCACCCCAGGCGGTCCCCTCGGTGTACCGGGGTGT
>CAZZKQ010000642.1:0-2038 GCA_964654875.1 uncultured Verrucomicrobiota bacterium
CCATTCCGGCCGCCCCGGGATCCCAGCCCGGCATTCTGACAGAGGAACTCCGACGACATGTGGGGACTCTGGCCTCCGACGACTTCGGGGGACGCCTCACCGGGTCTGACGGCGCCCGCAAGGCGGCCCGGTACCTGGTCCAGGAACTCGAGCGGGATGGCATCGCGCCCCTGGGCGGGAACTACCGCCATCCCTTCGAGTTCACCGCCGGGGTCACGGTGGTGACGAACCGCTGCTCGCTCAAGGTCACCGGGACCAACGGCACGGTGGAGAGCTTCGAGGTCGAACGCGACTTCCGTCCCCTCGCCTTCTCGGCCAACGGCGACTTCGAGGGCGAGGTCGTCTTCGCCGGATACGGACTCAGTGTCGCGGACGGCAACACCCGGGGGTACAACTCCTACGAAGGCCTGAACGTCAGCAACAAGGTCGTGATGGTCCTGCGGTACGTCCCGGAGGAGGTCGACCCGAAGCGCCGCCAGGAGCTCAACGTCCATGCCGGCCTGCGCTACAAGGCCATGCTCGCCCGCCAGCGGGGCGCCAAGGCGCTTCTCGTGGTGACCGGACCCAACTCGCCGAATGCCGGCCAGCTGGCCCCGCTCACGTTCGACTCCAGCCTGAGCGGCTCCGGCATCGTCGCGGCGTCCATCACCCCGCGGGTCGCCGACCTCCTGCTGAAGGCCAAGGGACAGACCCTCAAGGCGCTGCAGGACGGACTCGACACCGAGAACCCCCACGCGCTCGGGGGATTCGCCATCCCAGGCGTCCGGGTCGCGGTCGCCTCCGAGGTCCAGCGCCTGCGACAGAAGGACGACAACATCGTGGGGATCATCCCGCCGGCCTCCACGAACGCGCCGGCCGAATACGTCGTGATCGGCGCCCACTACGACCACCTCGGCACCGGCGACAAGAGTTCCCTCGAGCGCGGAGGCGAGGAGGGTCAGGTCCACAACGGGGCCGACGACAACGCGAGCGGCACCGCCGCCGTCCTGGAACTCGCCCGCAACCTCGCCCTCGAGCGCCGCGCCCATCCGGAACGTTTTCCCCGGGGCATCCTCATCGGATTCTGGTCGGGCGAGGAGACCGGTCTCATCGGCTCCACCCAGTTCCTCGAGTCCAGCCCGATTCCCCTCACCAACCTCGTCGCCTATGTGAACTTCGACATGGTCGGCCGCCTCCGCGAGAACCGGATCGACCTCCAGGGCGTCGGCTCCTCCTCCGTCTGGCGCAAGCTCATCGAGAAACGCAATGTCGCCGCCGGATTCCAGGTCCGCCTCGGCGACGATCCCTACGTGCCCTCCGACGCCTCGGCCTTCTATCCCAAGGGCATCCCCGTCCTGAACCTCTTCACCGGCAGCCACGAGGACTACCATCGCCCGACCGACGACGCCGACCGGATCGAGTACGACGGTCTGACGCGCATCACCCAGTTCGCCGAAGGTGTCGTCCTCGATCTTCTGCGACAACCGACGCGCCCCGACTACCTCGTCGTGAAGCGGGCCGAGGGCACGGGCGGCAACCGCGAGACGCTTCGGGCCTATCTCGGCACCATCCCCGACTATACCCAGGAGGTGGAAGGGGTGAAGCTCAGCGGGGTCCGGGGCGGATCCCCGGCCGAGAAGGCAGGGCTCAAGGGCGGCGACGTCGTCGTCGGGTTCGCCGGACAGGTCCTCAAGAACGTCTACGACTACACCTACGCGCTCGACGCCGCGAAGGTTGGAAAGCCGGTCGAGGTTGAAGTCCTTCGCGACGGACAACGGCTCAAGCTCACCGTCACCCCGGAGGCCCGGAAGTAGGGCGCAGGTGGCGCATCCTTTCCAACGCTCCGGGAGCCCCGCATCCAGGGTCGTTTCTTTATCCAAATCGGAAACCGCCCTTTTTCGGACTCCTCGCCTCTCCGGAGCCAAAGTCCCTGGTTCAATGGGACCCATTCATCATGACGAACTTGCCAACGGCGGCGGCGCGGGAGTGGACGTGGAGCTTGCCGTAGATCCGGCGGATGTGGGTGGCGACAGTGCTGGGTCTGATACCGAGCTCGCGC
>CAZZKQ010000643.1:0-2037 GCA_964654875.1 uncultured Verrucomicrobiota bacterium
AAGCTCTACAAACAGTACCGCGGCATGGGCAGTCTGGCCGCGATGAAGGCCGGCTCGGCCACCCGCTATGGACACAGCAGTTCCGACACCAGCCGCAAGATCGCGGCCGAGGGCATCGAGGCGCTCAAGGAGGCCTCTGCGGGATTGGACCAGGTGCTCAGCCAGCTCGTGGGCGGATTGCAGTCGGGGCTCGGCTATCTCGGTGCGCAGACGCTGCCGCTGCTCCGGGAGAAGGCCCGGTTCACCCGAGTGACCGTTGCCGGCATGCGGGAGGCGGCGCCGCACGACGTGGTTGAGGTGAAGACGACCGCATCGCGGGATCCGGGCTGAGCCAGGGGGCAATGCTGGGGATGCGCACGGCGGCGCGAGGACGCTGAGGAGAGAATGGGATCGGGAATCGGATGGATTCCCTATCGGGTCGGCAACTGGTCCCCCGTTGCGGTGGGATCCTCGCTCGCATGAGTGGCGGGAGCCGACCACGGACGGTCCCAACCCTTGAAGAGATCGGTGAACTCACGGACCACCTCAGGGTGCCGTTCCGCCACGTCCTTCGTCTCTCCGGGATCGACTTCGAGGTCGAACACCTCGATCGACGACGTGGGGCCTGCCCGGAACCCTTTCCAGCGACCTAGGCGCGCGGCGACGGCCCGCGGCTCCTGGACCTGCTCCCACTGCAGCACCACGCGGTTCGTCGGAGCCTCGGTCTCTGCAACGTCCAACCACGGGAGGAGGGACCTTCCGCTGACCCGGGATGGCCGTTGGCCCTGAAGGAGATCCAGCATCGTGGGCGCCACCTCCCAGAGTCCCACAGGAAGGTTGGTCTGGCCGGGGCGGATGACGCCCGGACGCCAGAAGACGAGGGGAACCCGCAGACCGGCATCATCCAGGCCCCGTGCCCGCGGGGAGCGGCTGGAGGCGTCAGCCGGGCGGCTTGCGGATGGACTGTCACCGACCGCGGGCACCCCGGTGAGGATCAGCAGGGTATCGCCCTCGAGCTGGCGCTGTCGCAGGGCATCGGTCAGGAGCCCGATCTGGGCGTCGAGCCGGGCAAGCCGTGACGCGCGGAGGACGGACGGCTGGTTCGTGCCACCGGGGAGTCCCGGCGAAAGGACCATCAGAAAGGCGGTCTCTTCGTGTCCATGGAGGTAGTTGGTGGCGGCACGGAGCAGCCAGGCCGAGGGGAGATCCCCGGATGCATCGGCCAGCGGGGGCAGCTTGAAGGGAACCTCGTTGCGCCAGAGGAACGGGGTCCGGGCATTGGTTCCATGGCGCAGGTCGAACATGCCGAGGAAGTCGGCGAATCCCTGTTGGGTCGGCATGCCCGCGGTGCCCTCGCGTCCGAGACCCCAGATCCCGAGGTAGGCGCAGGAATGTCCGACACTCCGGGCCATCTCGCCGAGCGTCACCTCCTCGGACACCAAGGGCTCCTGGATCGCGCTTCGGATCCGGGCCTGTTCCGGCGGGATGCCGGTCAGGAGCGAGGCGCGCGCGGCGGCCGGCGCCGGGGATCCGGAATAGGCGTCGGTGAACCGGAATCCCTCCCGCAGGACGGTCGACAGGTTGGTGAGGCCGACGAGGGATCGGGAGGCGAGGTCCCCGGGCCGGAGTCCATCCCCGACCACCAGGATGAGGTTGGGCCGGGTCGCGCGTCGCGACGGCCGGCCGGCCGCACGGGTGGGCAGCACGAGCCCGAGACACAGGACGAACAGCAGGGCCAACCCGATCCGGCGTGGAGTCGTCCTCGTTCGGAAAAGGCGTTCCGATGGGCAAATTCCTTCGATGGGAAGGCAGGAATGGAGCATGAACATCAGGGGGGTTCCTGTCGGCCCGGAAGCCCCGATTTCGGAGACCGGTCGAGTCGTCTAGTCCTGTCCGGGGTCCCTGGGTTCCTCGACGGGCGGCACGATCACGGCCCCGAGGATCAGCCCGGTCACCAGCATCGCCGAGGCGGTGTAGGCGGCATTGAGCACCAGCCACGGCCACGGCTGAAACCAATAGAGTCCATTGCCGATGATGATGTAGTTCGTCAGGGCCAGT
>CAZZKQ010000644.1:0-2035 GCA_964654875.1 uncultured Verrucomicrobiota bacterium
GTCCGGGAAGGAGCGTGGCAGCTGCTGCACTCCCTCGAGGCCTGGGACGGCAATCCGACCTCGGACGATCTGGTCGGGATGGCCTGGACCGGGCGGGATGGAAGCCGGCTCCTGGTGGCTGTGAACTTCTCGGACCATGCGGCGCAGGGCTTCCTGGTGTTGCCTTGGGAGGATCTCCATGGTCGGTGTTTCCGGCTCCGAGACCGCTTCGGTCCCTGGAGCTACGACCGCGATGGCGGAGACCTCCTTCGACGAGGGCTATACCTCGACGTGCCGGCGTGGCGGGTCCATGTGTTCGACGTCAGCCCGATCGGGTGAGTCTCCCCGGGCTCCCGGGGCAGGGGACCGGTCCCTCCTTCGGGGTTACCAGTACCCGAAGGACCCGTCGGCGCCCCAGATCTGGGAGGCGCGGTAGCGGCGCATCTGGCGGATGTCCTTCCAGGCGACGGAACCGTCGAGCAATCCCACATTTCCTCCCTTGGCCCCGAGGTCCACGGGACGCTGGTCATAGGCTTTGGGATGGGTGTCGAAGTACTGGTCGTCCGCCACACGCGGTCCGCGGGCGCAGTGGGGGGCGAGGATGCGCTGGTAGGCGGGGGAATCGACGTTCAGGTCGGCGATCAGCACGAGCCCCGGATCATCGGTGCTCTTCTGGGGGGACACCCACTGGTTGGTGACAGTGTCGATCAGGCCCCACGGGGTGTTGGGGTGGCCGCCGAGGTAGTGGTACCCGATGGCGATGCCGTAGTCCTCGTGGAAGCGCCAGCCTTCCCGCTTCTCCATCCATTTGTGGAGGTTCGGGCAGTCGAAAGCCTTCAGCTGGGTCGTGTACCGGAGGAGGTTCGACTGGTTCTGGGTCGAGAAAATCGGGGTATGGGTGTCCTTCTCGTCACGCTTGTCCGTCCCGCCCCGGGGGAGTTCCTGCTGGTTGTCGCCGGCGTAGATGAGCATCGCGAGGGAGAACTGCCGCAGGTTGCTCATGCAGGCCGCCCGCTGGGCCCTCTCCCGGGCGTTGGCCAAAGCCGGGAGCAGCAGCCCGGCGAGGATCGCGATGATGGCGATGACCACGAGCAGCTCGATCAGGGTGAAGGCCCACAGGGCGGGACCTGTTGGGGGTGTTCCCGACGTCCTGCCCCGGGGCCATTGGTGACCGTTCCGGCGGAATGGGATGAGGTGCATGGACGGTGATGGGATCGTCTTCGGGGCTGACGTCTCAGTACGTCACTCGCTCCGCACACGCAGGAATTGGAAGGAGCCAGAGACCGACACGGGCACCTCCGTGCGGAGACGGGTACCGTCGACCCGGAAGGTGGCCGGCACGGCCAACCATTCGGGCACCGGTTCCAGCGTCGGTGTGGTCTCGACCCGCAGCTGGGCGGCGATGGCCTCGGTCAATGGGGTTCCATCGAGAGCGGAGACCTCCAGCGCCACCGAGGAGACCGGCGACGTGGGGACCCCGATCGAGAGCCCGACCGGGGGCACCGCCGGCCGGGGCGCCTCGACCTCCATGGCCACGATCTGGTTCACGCTTCGGGCATAGAGGCGTCCGTTGGCGTAGGCCGGATGGTTCCAGGTCTTCCCCGTCAGGGCCTGGAACTGTCCAAGTTCCTCGTATCGGTCCGGATTGGGGGCCACGAGCACGAGCCGCCCCTGCTCGGTGAGCACGACCACCGTGCCGCCCACCTTGATCACCGATG
This sequence comes from uncultured Verrucomicrobiota bacterium, assembly GCA_964654875.1. Taxonomy (GTDB): domain Bacteria; phylum Verrucomicrobiota; class Verrucomicrobiia; order Limisphaerales; family UBA9464; genus UBA9464. The sequence continues at coordinate 1,698 of CAZZKQ010000644.1, forward strand.
CAAACCCGGGGTTCTGTCCGCCCACGGTCCGCGTGGTCCATCGGTTGAGCCGGGACTCGAGGCTCAGGCAGGCGAGGGTCCGTCCCGGGGCGCCGCTCTCGACGATTCCGTAGAGGAATCCCTCGTGGGCGACCGGGGTCGACCAATGGTTCTGATAGGCATTGTTGCGCTTGAAGTCGGTGGCGGTGACCGAGAAGTCGGCCCCGCTGCGGCCCACCTTGGCGGTCCAGGCCCCCAGTGCATACGCGCAGGAGGCGTAGACGTATCCTCCGGTTGCGATCGGAGTCGCCGCGGTCGAGGTGCCGTCATCGCCGGTCCCGGTGCCGGTCGCGCAGCCC
>CAZZKQ010000645.1:0-2031 GCA_964654875.1 uncultured Verrucomicrobiota bacterium
CACCCCGGGTGCCACCTTCAGCAACGGGGCCCCGGCACCCAGCGACGCCATCGTACTCTTCAACGGCAAGGACCTGTCCCGCTGGAAGTCCGGGAGCGGCGACGCGAAGTGGAAGGTGGAGAACGGCTATTTCGAGGTCGCCCCCAAGACAGGGGACATCCGGACCCGGGACGAGTTCGGTGACGTGCAGCTGCACCTCGAGTTCGCGACTCCTTCGAAAGTCGAAGGGGACAGCCAGGGACGGGGCAATTCCGGTGTCTTCTTCCACGACCAGTTCGAGGTCCAGGTCCTCGACAGCCACAAGAACAAGACCTACGCGGACGGTCAGGCGGGCGGCCTGTACGGTCAGTGGCCGCCCTTGGTGAACGCAATCCGCCCTCCCGGGGAGTGGAACACCTACGACATCGTCTTCGAAGCCCCCCAGTTCGACGCCGCCGGCAAGCTGGTGAAGCCCGCCCACATCACCGCCTTCCTCAACGGGGTGTGCGTCCACAACCGGAAGGAGCTGAATGGCCCGACCAACCACCAGGCCACCGATCCCTACAAGGCCTACTCCGGCAAGGGCGGTATCCGGCTCCAGGACCACGGCAACCCGACGCGCTTCCGCAACATCTGGGCGCGCGCCATCGGGACCTACAACTGACCGACAGGCCCGGATCGACTCCCGGCACCCTCAGGGCGTGGCCGGGGTCTGGACCCTGTAGAACCGCGGCATGGACACCCCTGCTGCGGGAGTATCGTCAATCACCTCCACCTTGCGATCCACGGTCGGGAGAAGGACCTCCGAAACCGGATTCCACGCGGTGTCGAGCCGACCCTCGGTCCGGAGCACCCGGTAGCTGCGTCCGGCCAGGCCCTGGAACCTGAGACGCACCCGACCTTCGGTCATCACCTCGGTTTCCAAGCGGAAGACGCTGCCCGGATTCCTCGGATCGGTACCCGCCTGGTACTCGGCGAGGTTCCCCTGCCCATCACCGTCAGGATCCCCATCACGATCGGATCCACTGGTGGGATCCAATCCGTGCAGCAGTTCCCAGCCATCCAGGAGGCCATCGCCATCGCGGTCCACCTTGGGCAACCGGTTGGGCTCTCCGGGGGACGCCACACCCGGGAAGGCGAGCACCAGGGAGCCACCGTCCCGATACCGTCCCTCCGAGACGCCCTCGGACTGAGGCCCCATGGCCACGGAGTCGATCAGGACCCGCTGCGGGTCAAGCAGCCTCACGGTCTCACCCCAGGCACTGAGTCGGAATCCCAGCGAATCGGCGTCCACTCCCCGGTCGCCACCGGCCCGCAGGACGAGGAATCCATTCCCGGGCACAAAGGTCAGCGGGACCAGCGGGGTGCGGAGGTATCCCAAGAGGGACGGATCATCACTCAGGATCCAGCCTCCCAGGTCGACAGGGAGCGGATCCGGGTTGTACAGCTCCAGCCAATCCCCGACATCGACCCCGCCCAAGGCCGACCATTCATTGATGCAGGTGCGTGCCGGAGCACCCAGCGCAGCGGGTGAGGCGCGGACCTCGCCTGGGGTGGGTTCGGCGAGGAGCACCCAGGTCGAGTCCACACGGCCAATGGACCGGCCGGGGACCTGGGATCCGAACTGGATGCGATCCAGAAGACGCCCCTTCGGATCAAACAGGCACAACAGGGTTCCGTCGTCCGGGAGATCCCGACCCAGATCCAGACCGCCTGGGGTTGGCGGGCCCGAGGCGCGGATCAGCAGGACACTCCGCGGCGGAACCACGCTGCCGGCGGGGAAGATCCATTCACCAGGCTCGGGGTTCCCGATGCTGACGCTATGCCCCGCAAGGGACACCGAGGACTCCGTGGGATTGTGGATCTCGAACCAGTCGGTGGAGCCCTGGACCGCGCGGGCCAGGATTTCATGGAGCCGGATCCCGGTGCCGATGGAGGCCAGATGGTTGCTGGACCCGGGCGTGGCACTGAACGGAAGATCCATCCAGTCACCCACGCCATCCGGGAGGCGTCCACGGATCAACCCAGGAAGGGCACGGACCCATTCGACCC
>CAZZKQ010000646.1:0-2020 GCA_964654875.1 uncultured Verrucomicrobiota bacterium
GATGTTCACGAAGCCGACCAGGTTGGAATCGACGTAGGCGTGGGGGTTCTGGAGCGAGTAGCGGACACCGGCCTGAGCGGCGAGATGGATGACGCGTCGGGGCTTTTCGGTGGCAAACAGGTGTTCGATCGCGGGTCGATCGGCGATGTCGATGCGGTGGAAGCGGAAGTTGGGGTGGACCGTGAGGTGGGCGAGGCGGGCTTCCTTGAGACGGACGTCGTAGTAGTCATTGAGGTTGTCGAGACCAACGACCTCGTCACCACGGGCGAGGAGTTTTTCGGCGGTGTGGTAGCCGATGAAGCCGGCGGCGCCGGTGACTAGGATGCGCATGGGGCGAGCTGAGAGTTGAGTGCTGAGAGCTGAGAGTTCAGCGCCTGGCTAATACATAGGGAAGAGAGGAGGGCGGACCTGAGGGACCAGGTTGCTACCAACGAGAACGAGTGAGGCTTGTTTGAACCCTCAACACTCAACTCTCAGCACTCACCTCACCCTCGGCTTCCCGATTTTACGGGCTTTGATTCCGGATTTTCGGTGGTCTGATTCCGGATTTTACGGCAGCTTAATCCCATGATTCAGCCGTCGCCCCTCTATCGTCGTGGCATTGAAGTGCGCCTCAACGAGGCGCTGGCAGATACTCCGGCCGTTCTGATTGCCGGGCCGCGGCAGGCCGGCAAAACCACCCTCGCCCGGAGATTCGCCACGGCCGACATGCGCTATCTGACCCTGGATGACGAGGCCACCCGGGTCTCAGCCCAGGAGGATCCCGCCGGCATGATCCGAAGTCTCGACAAAGCCGTGATCGATGAAATCCAACGCGCTCCACATCTGCTGTTGGCCATCAAGAAGAGCATCGATGACGACCGGCGTCCGGGTCGGTTCCTCCTGACCGGATCGGCCAATCTCATGACGCTGCCCGCGGTGGCGGATTCCCTTGCAGGACGGATGGAGACGTTGGCGTTGTTGCCGCTGTCCCAGAGCGAGATCCATGGCTCCACGGTGAACTGGTTGGACACCGTCTTTCAGGGCACCCTTCCGCAGGTTTCCACGCCGCAGGTGGGCCCTGCGTTGGTGGAGACCGTCCTCAAGGGCGGGTATCCGGAGATGCTCGCGCGGGCTCATCCGAGGCGACAGACTGTGTGGGCTCGTCAGTATCTGGATGCCATCCTCAAACGCGATGTGCGGGACGTGGCGGGCATTGAGAAACTGGATCTCCTGCCACGATTCCTTGGGAGTCTGGCCCATGGCGCGGGTCAGTGCTGCAACTACACCCAGCTGGGAGGACAGACCGGGTTGGATGCCAAGACGGCCGCCCGGTACCTGGGTGTCTTCGAACAGTTGTACCTGCTCCGCCGGGTCGAAGTTTGGGCCAACAACCGTCTCAAACGGGCCAGCAAGACACCGAAGCTTCAATTCATCGACAGCGGCCTGTTGGCCACACTCATCAACCTGACCAGCGCGGAGGTGCAGCGGGACCGCAGACGTTTTGGTGGCGTGCTCGAGACCTTCGTGTACGGCGAATTGCTTAAGCATGGCACGTGGGCCAATGACGAGTACCGGTTGCTGCATCATCGGGATCTCGATGGCGTCGAGGTGGACATCGTGATCGAGAATGCCGCCGGAGATCTCGTGGGGGTCGAGGTCAAGGCATCCGCCACGGTAACATCCCAGGATTTTCGGGGTCTAAGGAAATGGTCGGCCGCGGCGGGGGAGCGCTTCAAACAGGGGCTCCTGCTGTACGACGGCCTCGAGACGCTACCGATGGGTCCGGGATTGTGGGCTACACCGATTTCGGGTCTCTGGTGAGGGGGCGAGGGCGAGCTGAGAGTTGGGATGACGAGCTGAGAGTTGAGGGTTCAGACAGGCGGCGGGACTGCCATCGCGGGTAGGGATCCCGGCTGGCGGTACCGGTTCGCAAAGCCGGGCGGGTTAGATGGGGACCAAAGGCGAGCTGAGAGTTGAGTGCTGGGAGCTGAGAGTTCAGCGCCTGGCTAATACATAGGGAAGAGAGGAGGGCGGACCT
>CAZZKQ010000647.1:0-2016 GCA_964654875.1 uncultured Verrucomicrobiota bacterium
TGAGCGTGGTGTCGGGACCCGCCACGGTGTCGGGCAACCAGCTCATGGCGACGGGTGTTGGCGACGTGGTCCTGCGCGCGGTGCAGTCGGGCAGCGATGCGTTCGCGTCGGTAACGAGCGAACGGACGCTGACCGTGACGAAGGCCCAGCAGACCCTGACCTGGCCTACCTTAACGCCGCGGACCTTTGGCGACGCCGCGTTCCCGGTAGTCGTCACCGCCAGTAGCGGGTTGCCGGTGACCCTTGTGGTGACGTCGGGCAAGGCGACCGTGAGTGGCACGAGCGTGACGCTGACCGGTGCGGGATCAGTGACCTTGACCGCCAGCCAATCGGGCGATGCCAATCGGGCGGCGGTGTCGGAATCGAAGACCTTCGCGGTGGCGAAGTCGGAGCAGACGTTGACGTTCCCGACCGTGGCGAACCGGGCGTACACCCCGGAACCGTTCGCGCCGGCGGGGACGGCCAGCAGCGGGTTGGCCTTGGCCTTCGAGGTGTTGAGCGGACCGGCGACGGTGGATTCCGGGAAGATCCGTTTGACTGGTGTCGGTTCGGTGGTGCTGCGCGCGACCCAGCCGGGTAATGCGGATTACAACGCGGCCTTGCCGGTGGATCGGACGTTCACGGTGACCCAAGGGACGCAGACGCTGACCTTCACTCCGGTGGGGGCGAAGACCTTCGGCGATGCGCCCGTGACGCTGTCGGCCACGAGCAGCGCGGGCCTTGCGGTGACCTTCCGGGTGCTGAGCGGACCCGGGACGGTGTCGGGCAACGTGCTGACCTTTTCAGGAGCCGGGACCCTGGTGGTGCAGGCCTTGCAGGCGGGAACGGATCTCTACGCGTCGGCGTCGGCGAGCCAGAACGTGGTCGTGGCCAAGGCGGCGCAGACCCTGACCTTCGCGGCGCTGTCGGACACCGGGTACACGACGTCGGCGCTCCCGCTGGTGGCGAGTGCGTCGAGCGGATTGCCGGTGACGTTCCGGGTGGTGTCGGGTCCGGCGACGGTGAGTGGGTCGGAACTGCGTCTCACCGGTGTGGGTGCGGTGTCGGTGGCGGCGGATCAGGCGGGCACGGGGAACTTTCTGGCGGCGACGAGCGTGACCCGGAGCTTCACGGTGAGCCGGGGTACGCAGGAGATCACGTTCACCCCGATCGGCGACCAGGTTCTGGGCAGTCCGGCGGTGGCGTTGAGTGCCACGAGCAGTGCGGGTCTTCCGGTGGCGTTCCAGGTGGTCAGTGGTCCGGCGACGGTGAGTGGTAGTCAGTTGACCCTGCTCAACGAAGGCGCGGTGGTAGTCCGGGCGCGTCAGGTGGGGAGTCCGCTCTGGCTCCCGGCGCAGGTGGATCAGACATTCCAGATCCGGAAGCTGTCGACCCTGACCCTCAGCGCGGTGACGGGGGGGACAATCACGGTTGATCCCGTGAAGGCACAGTATGACCCGAAGGACATAGTGACGTTGATTGCGGTGCCGGCGGAGGGGTATCGGTTTGAAGGGTGGAGTGGAGACCTCACCGGCACAGCCAATCCCACGACCCTGATGATGAGTGCCAACAGGACGGTAGGTGCGGCGTTCAAGGATATCGCGGCGCCGGTGCTGACGTGGGATCTGCCGGTGGCGGGGAGCACGGGGAACGAGCAGGCGGTGCTGTCGGGTCGAGTAACCGACAACGCCTCGGGTGTCACGGTGACGTGGCGTCGGGACGGGGGTGCAGCGCAGGCATTGCCGTTGGCAGCGGATGGGAGCTTCCGAGTTGAAGGTCTGAAGCTAGCGCCGGGGGCGAACACGTTCGCTGTCAGCGCGAAGGATTTGGCGGGCACGGTAACAACGCTGGAGCGGATCGTGACCTGGGTGCCAGAGCGGACGCTGCGCGTGGCGAATGCCTCGGAGGTCCAGGAGGGCCAGCGGCTGGTGTTCCCGGTGCAGCTCGAGGCTGACGCGGCCAATGTGGCGGGTCTGACCTTCCGGTTGAACTACGACCCGGCGTACCTGGCGGATCCTCAGGTGGAGTGGGGAGCGT
>CAZZKQ010000648.1:0-2016 GCA_964654875.1 uncultured Verrucomicrobiota bacterium
TCGAGTATGCTTATATTGGGAAGCGCCCAACCACCCACTGTTATCCCGGAGCGCAGCCTGTCCATCACGGCCGTATCGGCCGGCGTGGCAGGCTCCTCGGGTTTTTCAGTTTTAACGGGCCCTTCGTCCTTTGCCTCCCCGGCGGCGGAGGCGACCAGGGAGAGGTCGAAGCTGATGTCCGAGCTGTTGGCGGCGACCTGGTGCACCTCCACGGCGATCACGTTGGTGCCGGCCACCAGGGCTGTGGTGGGAATCGAATGGGAGGTGAACTGGCTTTCGGCGGCCCCGCCGATGGCGGTGCCTGCCAGGGTCTGGGGTGTGATCTCTCCCGAGGGCAGGTTCTGTCGGACCACCTCCTCGCCATTCAGGTAGACCACCGCCCCGTCATCGACGAGCAGTTGCAGGTTCAGTGCCGTGATGTTCTGGGGGGTTTCGACCGTGAACGCGTGGCGGAAATAGGTGGTGATGAAACGATCGTTGGCGCTCGGGCCCGATCCCACCTCCGTCGCCTCGTCCCCGTCGCCGTAGCCCAGCTGCGCGGGTCCGGATTTCCAGGCGGTGTCGTCGAAGCCGCGGCTGCGCCACGGGGTTCCAGGGTTGGATCCGTCATCCAGATACCGCCACCGGGCTGCCTCCAGGGGAGGATTCGGCTTCGGGGTTCCGGGCAGGATCAATTGGAGGCTCAGGCCTTTGTCCGAGCGGGAAAGCACGATCGACTCGCCGGCCGCCGAGAGGGAGAAGTTGGCGTGGTAACCCTCGGCGACGAAGCTGCGCCAGGGCCAGTAGCCCCTGGGATGGATCTGCCCCGGGAGGGCATCCTCGCCATCGGCCCAGACCAGCAGGAATCCATGGGCCGGTATGACGGCCGTCGACGGGAATGCCCAGCGCAGCGGCCGCGCAGGATCGTCGCTCAGATACCATCCGCCCAGCGACACCGGCTGGTCCGTGGTGTTCTCCAGCTCGATCCAGTCCGGGTAGTCGCTGAAATCCACGATGTCCGGGTGCGACTGCGCGTTGGAGGCGAGGAATTCGCTGATGCGGACCTGTCCGAATCCGACGCCGGCGGCGAGGCACTGCAGGACCGCGGCGATCGTCGTGGGGCCCCACCGCCACCCGCGCCTCCGGGTGGAGGGTTGCCGCGGGTTTCGGGTTTCCCCGGGGTGACGGACTGGAAAATTCACGGTGACGGAAACCTAGCAGTTCCGCTGCCGGGTTCGAGGAGAGTCTCGTCATGGCGGTGGGGTTGAATGCCACGGTCTGCGCCGGGTCCCTGAGCCCACACCTCGATCGATGGGGTGGAGGGCGTGTCAGGGTTGGACGTCGGCATCTTCGGAACGTGCTGGCGCGCATCGCAGCCCGGGTCGGAGCCGGGTTGGAATCGGCTGACTCCGGGATCCGGGCCGCCTAGTCTGACGGGACGTGACGATGGTCCCTCGTTTTCCAGCCCAAGCCGGTTCCTTCCTCGGTGGGGCTCCTGCCGTGGCAGGGCTCGTGGGCGGGTCTGGGATCCTCCTCCGATGGAGGGTTCGGGCATGGGTCCGGATGGGACTCGGGCTGCTGGCCCTGATGCAGGCGACCGGTGCCGTGCCGCGGGCGGACACCGGGGGCGATTCCGCCGACAAGGTCGACAAGGGGTTCCTCTACCGGCACGAGACGGTGTCGGAGGTGCCGTGGTCCATCCACATCCTTCGGCTGGATCGTCGTCGTCGGGACCTGTTCCTGACGACATCGCTGGGAAACGGACATCGGATCGGCAAGGCGACGATCTCGGACCAGGTCCGGCTGCTGCCCGATTCGATCGGTCGTCCCGTGGCGGCGATCAACGGGGACCTGTATCTCGACGGGGGTGGCCTCTCCGGGGATCCACGGGACCTGTTGATCCGGGAGGGTGAGCTGGTCAGCGCCCCGGCAGGGCATGCGTGCTTCTGGATCGATGCACGGGGGCGACCGCATCAGACCAATGTCCATTCCAGGCTGCGGGTGATTCTTCCTGGCCGTCGGGGCCTTGTGGTGGGG
>CAZZKQ010000649.1:0-2014 GCA_964654875.1 uncultured Verrucomicrobiota bacterium
GCGCCCGACCCGTGCGAGGAGTATCGGGCTTGGCCCTGAGTTGTCTGCGTGACCTGCGGGTCCGGGTGGCCCGGTAAGCGGAGAAAGTCCAGGGGCTGGCCATTGCTGAATCAGGAAACCGCGACTCGGATTGCCTCACCACGGGCGATCTGGGTGGTATTGCGTCGATCCATCACGCGCGTCCCTCACACTGCGTTTTGAAGCCGAGGCGGAGGCAGCGCAAAGGCGCCAGGACCAGTCCGAGACATCATTCCAAGGAACCGGATCCAAAAAGTGGAATCCCGTCGGGCGATGGGTCGAGACATCGCAATAGATGACCTGTCACCAACTCTTATTGCACTGAGTCCCTATAGATGGCCTGGCCCTGCATCACGATAGATAACCTGGCCCCAAACTCAGGGTACGAACTCAGGCGGGCCAATGCTGTCTGCTTTTGCTCATAACGCCACGGCCTGTCGGCAGTGCCCAACACTTTTGCAAGGGACTGGGATGCATCCCTACGGTTGCAGGGATACCCTCACTCCATGCGGATTGTCGCGGCGCTCCTCTCATCCTGGACCTGGCGGATGGCCTGGCGGGATTCGCGCGCCTCGAGGCGGAGGCTTCTGCTCTTTTTTTCCAGCATCTCCCTGGGCATCGCCGCGCTCGTCGCCATCGGTTCGCTCGGTCGCAACCTCCAGTCCGCCGTACGAGACCAGTCGAAGGCCCTCCTCGGGGCCGACCTTGTGCTGTCATCCCGACAACCCCTCGGCACCGAGGCCGAGGCCCTGATCGAGGAGGTCGGCGGTGAAGCCGCCCGGGAAACGAGTTTCTCGACAATGATCGTCCTCACCAACGGTACCACCCGTCTGGTGAACGCCCGGGCGCTGACCGGGAATTTCCCGTTCTACGGCACGATCGAAACCGACCCACCCGGTGCCGCAGTGGCCCTGCGATCAGGAGGAGGAGTCCTCGTCGAGGAAACCCTGCTCCAGCAGTTCCAGCTCCGACGAGGCGACACCATCTCCCTCGGGAATGCACGGTTCCAGATTCTCGGAACGCTCCGAAGGGTCCCGGGTGACTCGATCGTCTTCGCCACCTTGGCGCCTCGCGTCTACCTCGATGCGTCGGATCTGCCCCGGACCGGACTTCTCCGACCCGGCAGCCTTGCCCGATACCGGGTCTTCTTCCGCCTGGATCCAGACACCAGCGCCGAAGCGTGGGTCGACCGAGAGAAACCGCGTCTGGAGCGGTTGAAGCTGCAGGACGAAACCGTACGCGAACGCCAACGGGACCTCGGTGGCGCTCTGGAGAACCTCCAGGGGTTCCTGAACCTCGTGGCGTTGATCGCCCTGATCCTTGGGGCGATTGGCATCGCCAGCGCCCTGCAGGTCCACCTACGCCAGAAGCTCCCAAACGTCGCGGTGCTCCGCTGTCTCGGGGCACCGGTCGGCACCACTGTGGCCATCTATCTGGCCCAGGGACTCACCTTGGGCGCCATGGGAACAGCGGTTGGCATCGGCCTCGGGGCGGTCACATCGCGGGAGCTTCCGGGCCTGTTCCAGGGATTCCTGCCGTTTCGGTTCGAGCCTCGGTTTGATGGGGTTGGCGCTCTCATCGCTGCCTTCGCTGGGTTCACCCTCTGCACCGGCTTCACCCTCCTGCCCCTGGTGCCGATCCGGCACGTTTCCCCCCTCGGGGCGATCCGCTTGGCCTACGAGCCGGGACGTGGACGGGATCCCGTCGTCGGTTTCATCCTCGGGCTCCTGCTGGTGGGCATTGCCGGATTCGCGGTCTCCCAGACGCGTCGATGGCAGGAGGGACTGGGCTACACCGGCGGCCTGCTGGGGGTTTTCCTGCTGCTCTGGGGAACCGGACACCTGACGGTCCACATCTGCCGGCGATTGCCGGTGGGTCGCCTGCCGTTCGTCTGGCGGCAGGGGCTCGCCAGCCTCCACCGTCCCCACAACCGGACCACCCTCCTGCTGGTGGCGATCGGACTCGGGACGTTCCTGATTCTCACCCTCCATCTCAC
>CAZZKQ010000650.1:0-2013 GCA_964654875.1 uncultured Verrucomicrobiota bacterium
GACAGGCCGCTCAGGATGCGGCTGGGGCATTCGGATTGGGCAGACCTGATGCCCTGAGCTTCACCCCAGAGGAACGCCGGGACTTCGAGGCTGCCATGAAACTTCTGTCCCCTCTCGGGATGACCACCTACACGGGCGCCGTGGCTCTGACCCAAGCTCTGGGTGCACTTCCCCCGGGTACGGAATTGATGGCCGCCATTCAGGACTTCGCACGACGCCACCCTGCCAACGCTCCCAAAGTGACGGTGAAGGAAGCCGTGGATGAGTTTTTGGAGGAACGCCGTCGATCCAAAGCCAGTGACGTTTATCTGTCCCAGCTGGAGTCCCACCTTCGACGATTCACACTCGCGTTTACTGGGACCCTTTCCAGCGTTACTGGGCCACAGGTGGGAGAATGGATGCGGTCTCTGGCGGTGGGACAGGCCAAGTTTAGTAATCGCACGATCGCCAATCATGCCCGATCGGTAGTCACCCTGTTTAAGTTCGCCCGGGCCCGAGGTTGGATTGGCCGGGACCTTGCCGAGGAGATCTCTGAAGTTCCCACCCCGAAGGCGGAAGCTCTCGGTGAGGTCGGAACCTTCTCCGCTTCCGAACTCAGACTCCTCCTCAGGGCTGCGCCGGACGACATCCGCGCCACACTGGCAGTGGCTGCGTTGGCCGGACTCAGAACCGAGGAGGTTCATCGCCTCGATTGGTCCGCCGTGAAACTGGATCAAGGGGTCATCATTGTCGGCGCCGATCGGGCAAAAACCGGCTCCCGTCGAGTCGTCCCAATCGGTTCCGCACTGGCTGCTTGGCTGACGCCGCTAGCGAGGCCCGAGGGACCTGTGGATCCGTCCCCCACGAGCAAGGCAACAACACACCGTTGGCGACGTATCGGCGAGAAAGTGGGGCTGGTGTGGAAGCACAACGCGCTGAGGCATTCATTCATCTCCTACCGGCTAGCGGTCGTTCATGACCCCGCGAAGGTGGCTTTCGAGGCCGGCAACAGCCCGGCCATGGTTCATCGGCATTACAAAGCTCTGACCACACAGGCCGCAGGTGAAGCATGGTTCTCCGTCATGCCCACGGCAGGACAGGGCGGAGATCTGATACCCATGCCTGTGGAGGCCTCCCGTGCCGCGTAAACCCAGAAAAATTGAGGCGTCCCCGGACTCTTGCGATACGGATCTTCTAACGGAGCCGATTCTAAAGATTCTCCGCCGACACAAGGTAGAGAAGGACTGGTTGGAACCGCTTGCGGTGCACAGTCTGATCGCGGCCGCTTGGGGTGGATTGCCCGACGGGCGAAGGGTTGACGAGCTAACTGTCCGGACTCGCCGCCGGAACAATCGCCGCCGGTATGAAAAGGCTGACCCCGATAAGCGGATGGAACGCGTCGAGCTGCTCAAGAGACGTAGGCCAATTCTGAAATGGGTCCGGGCATATCGTTCTCAGGAGCGCTTGATGGCAGGCGTGATTGCGAGGTTGTCGGCCCAGAATCCACCGAAATTCTGGAAGGTGCTCAACGCCGTGTCCGACTACGTCCACAAGCGCTATCGGTCCCCAGAATTTGTCACCGCGCTGCGCCTGTGGATGGAGACCGCAGGTAGGCCGGAAACGCTCGACCGACCACGGGAAGACTTGGCCGCCGCAATTACGCGGATCGAGGGGTTGCCGGTGACCGGGAAGGTGGTGGAACACGCCCTTCGGGAAGGGCTGAAGGCCGGGATTCTGAGGCCCCGAACGTTTCCCCCCAAACGGGGCAAGTTTCGGGGGTAACGCATCAGTGTGGATGGAGCCCGTAATGACGGGCGATGCAAACAGGAACTGTCCCCTACCCCAGCGAACCCGCTCATCAAACAACAAAGCCCCTGCTCCTGAATCGGGAGCAGTTGGCGGCTCGCCTGTCGGTCACCCCCCGAACACTCGCGACATGGGACGCTCAAGGAAAAATCCCGTCCGTCCGGATTGGCCGAGTCGTCCGATATGATCCAGACGACGTCCTTAATTGGCTCAAGCGCACTTCCGTTC
>CAZZKQ010000651.1:0-2011 GCA_964654875.1 uncultured Verrucomicrobiota bacterium
GCCGTCGAGGAGGTTGTAGACCTTCACGTGGACGATCCGGCCCAGCTTGCCGCTGGCGATGTAGTCCCGGGCGGTGGCGGCATAGGGACCGCTCCGGTTCTGGAAGCCGACCTGGACGATGCGGCGGTACTTCCGGGCGGCCTCGATCATCTTGCGTCCCTCCCAGACGCTCATGGAGGGGTTCTTCTCGACGTAGACGTCCTTGCCGGCCTGGCAGGCCCAGACGGTGGCGAGGGCATGCCAGTGCTCGGGTGTGGCGATGACGACGGCATTGACGTCGGGATCCTCGAAGGCGATCCGCATGTCGCTGATGCGTTTCGGAGCACGCCCCTGTGTGGAGGCGAGTTCGTTGATGATCCCACCGCCGCGCTCGGTCCAGACGTCACAGACATACTTGAACTCGACGCCCGGGAGCTTGGACATCCCGGAGGCATGGGCGGCGGCGCGGCCTCCGGCGCCGATGAGCGCGAGGACGACCTTGTCGTTCGGGCTCTGGGCACGGGCGGACCGCGAGGCAAGCCAGCCGGCGCCGGTGGCGAGGGCGGCGGTGGTGCGCCCCGAGGTTTCGAGGAATCGGCGACGGTTGAGTCGATGGGGGTTCATGGGCTGATGGAGGGAAGGGGCCAGTTTAACGGTTGGGGCGCTCAGGTCTCAACGCCTGATGCAGGACTTTCTGGGTGGGAACCCACGCGGCGATGCCATCACGCCAGAATGGGGCGCACGACATGTCCGTGGACGTCGGTGAGTCGATGGTCCCGGCCGCCGAACCGGAAGGTGAGCCGCTCGTGGTCGAGCCCCAGCAGATGGAGCAGCGTGGCGTGGAGATCGTGGACCTCGACACGATCCTCCACCGCCTTGTAGCCGTACTCGTCGGTCGCACCGTGGGCCATGCCGCCCCGAACCCCGCCGCCGGCCATCCAGAGGCTGAAGCCGAACGGGTTGTGATCGCGTCCGTCCCGTCCCTGCGCGAAGGGGGTCCGACCGAACTCGCCCGAGAACAGCACGAGGGTCTCGTCGAGAAGTCCGCGTGCCTTGAGGTCGGCGAGGAGTCCGGCGATCGGCTGGTCGACGGCCCGGGCATTGAGGGCGTGGTTGTTGCGGAGATCGCCGTGGGCGTCCCATCGGGCATTGCCGTGCGCCCGGGGACAGGTGAGCTCGATGAACCGCACCCCGCGTTCCACCAGCCGGCGTGCCACGAGACACTGCCGGCCGTAGCTCCGCGTGTGTTCGAACGCGGCGTCCATCCCGTAGAGCCGACGCGTGGCCGCCGACTCGCCCGTGATGTCGGTGGCGTCCGGGACCGACATCTGCATCCGGGCCGCCAGCTCCTGGTTGGCGATGGCCGACTCGAGGGCGTCGTGCCGTCCCAGGGAGCCGAGTCCCGCCGCATCCAGGCGACGCACGGTGTCGAGCTTCAGCCGTTGGAGGTCCGGGATGCGCTCGAGCGGCTGGATGTTGGCGAGGGCGGGGGACTGGTTCCGGAGCAGGGAGGCCTGGTGGGTCGCCGGGAGGAATCCCGCTCCGAAGCAGTCGAGTCCACCCGATGGCGTGAGTCCGCCATCCAGCACGACATATCCCGGAAGGTCCGCGGCCTCGGATCCCAGGCCGTAGGTCGCCCAGGCGCCCATCGAGGGACGGCCGGCCATGCCGGTGCCGCAGTGGAGGAAGTAGTTGGCGGCGTTGTGTTCGGAGAAGTTGGAGACCATCGACCGGATCACACAGAGGTCGTCGGCGCAGAGGGCGAGGGAGGGGAACAGGTCGCTGATCTCGAGTCCGCTCTGCCCGTGATGGCGGAAGGCCCACGGACTCCCGAGCACCGCCCCGTTGTCCTCGAACTGGGTCGGTTCCGCCTTCAACCCGAATGGCTTGCCGTCCTCGCGGGTCAGTCGCGGCTTCGGATCGAACGTGTCCACCTGTGACACCCCGCCGTCCATGTAGAGGAAAATGATGTTCCGGTATGGGTTTCAAATGTGGCATCGTCGGTTTGCCGAACGTGGGTAAATCCACCATC
>CAZZKQ010000652.1:0-2009 GCA_964654875.1 uncultured Verrucomicrobiota bacterium
CTCAGGCCTTGATGAAACGCGCTGCCTCGGAGGCCGTGACCCCGTCGTGGACCAACGCCATCAAGGCACGGGTCATCCCAGCCGGATCCGCATGCTGGATGATGTTCCTTCCGTACACGATGCCTGCCGCCCCCTGCTTCATCAGGGCCTCGGTCCTGGACAGGATTTCCGCATCCGCCGCCTTGCCGCCGCCACGCACCAGGACCGGGATTCGCCCCGCGATCTCCACAACACGGTGGTAGATGGAGACGTCATCCGTGGGATCGGCCTTGATGATGTCGGCTCCCAGCTCACAGGCCTGGCGCACGAGCGGCAGGATCTTGTCGAGGTCGCCATCGACCATGTAGCCGCCTGCCTTCGCGTTCGGTTGGAAGACGAGGGGCTCGATCATGAGGGGCATTGCATAGCGGTCACACTCCGGCTTGATGCGGAGGATGTTCTGGATGCACTGGTCGGTGACCTCCGGCTGGTCGGGGATCCGGAAGAGATTGACCACCACACAGGTGGCATCGAGGCGAAGGGCCTGTTCGACGGGGGCGTCGATCATCCGGCTGAAGAGGGCTTTGGGCAGGACGTTGCCGTAGACGTTCGCCACGTCGGTCCGGAGAACCAGGGCCGGTTTGTTCTTCCCGGGGAGCGACTGAAGGTAATGGGCCTGTCCCACGGTGAGCTGGACCGCATCCGGCGCCGCGGCGACGACGGTCTTCACCGCCGACTCAAGGTTCTCGATACCCTGGAGAAAGCCTCGCTCATTGAAGAATCCATGGTCGATGGCGACGTCGAAGCAGCGGCGGGAACGGGCGTGGAAAAGGCGGTTGATGCGGAAGGACTTCATCGGTCGGGAAAGGATCCGGAGCCCCGGTTTCGATGCCAGAGAAAAGGAGTCCTGGCCTCCTGCCCACGGTCCGACCTCCGACCGGCCCCGAGCGACTCGCCCTTTCCTTGTCCCGTTTCGAATCCGCCGTACGCTCGCGCTCCGTGAACCTGATCCAGCTCACTCCGGGCGCGGGCGGGATGTACTGCGGAAACTGCTTCCGCGACAACGCCCTGGTCGCGGCCCTGCAGCGTCAGGGCCATCCCACCCTGATGGTCCCGCTCTACCTGCCGATGACGCTGGACGAGGCGCAGGCGGGGGGCGGATCGCCGACATTCTTCGGGGGCCTGAACGTGTTCTTCGACCAGAAGGCGGGCTGGTATCGCCGGGCGCCCCACTGGTTCCGACGCCTCTTCGATGCCCCGTTCCTGCTGCGCCTGGCCGCCGGAAAGGCCGCCAAGACCCGGGCCGCGGATGTCGGGGACCTCACCGTGTCGATGCTCCGCGGCGAGCAGGGCCACCAGGCCCGGGACCTCGAGGAGCTGATCGATTGGCTTCGGACCCAACAGCGGCCCGACGCCGTCCTGTTGTCCAACGCCCTGCTCATCGGCTTCGCCCGACGGATCCGGGAGGCACTCGGGACCCGGGTCGTGTGCTTCCTGCAGAGCGAGGAGTCGTTCCTGGACTCGATCCCTGAGCCCTGGGGCCCCAGGGCCTGGCAGACGATGTCGGAGCGCGCCCCCACCGTGGACCTCTGGATCTCCCCCAGCCGTTACTTTGCGGACCGCATGGGGCGACGGCTCAGAATTTCCGGGGACCGGATCCGGGTCGTCCCCAACGGGATCCATCTCTCCGGCTACGACACACTCCCCCCCCGCCAACCCAGGGAGCCTGGGGAGACGTTGAGCCTCGGGTTCTTCGCCCGGATGTGCCCGGACAAGGGGCTCGACATCCTGGTCGACGCCTTCCTGAAACTCCGGAAAACGGGGCGCTTCCCCTTTCTGAGACTCAAGGTGGGCGGAGGCTGCGGACCCGGGGACGAGTCGTTCGTGTCGGATCTGCAAGGACGGCTGGCGGCGGCCGGACTCTCCGAGGCCGCGTCCTTCCATCCCAATCTGACCCGCGAGGAGAAGATCGCGTTCTACGCCTCCTGCGATGTCCTGTCCGTGCCGGCCCGGATGAGCGAGTCCTTCGG
>CAZZKQ010000653.1:0-2006 GCA_964654875.1 uncultured Verrucomicrobiota bacterium
TCGAGCAGCTGCCCGGCTCCGAGGCGGCCTCCGTGCTCGAGTTGCCGCCCGGCGGTGCAGTCGGTGATGCCGGCGAGGACGAGACGGGATCGGGGCCGGTTGAGAATTAATCCCAGGCCCCGGGGGATCCGGTGAGGTCGGCGAGACGGATGGGTCTGGAGACGCGGTTGGGTGAGGTGGGGGAATGGGTCCTACAGCGCTCGCCCTTTCATGGGCGTATGAACCAGGGCAGATCCACCGGAGATCCTCCTTCTCCGGGCTAACAACCGACGGCCTTCCGGCCCTTGGAAAACGGGTGATTCGCCGTCGGCACGCAGATCAATGAGGTGCTGTCGAGTTGATCGGGGACCACAATAAGCCCCACCGAAAAATCGAGGTCGTTCCACATTCGGCCTTGAAACCCCGGGATGGGATTTGGATTCTAGAAATATGAAGTGGATCGTGATGGTGGGAGTGGTGTGTTTCGGGGTGGTGACGGCGTGGGGTGGGGTGCGCTTCGAGGCCCTGAAACCCTCCGGGGTCCAGGGCAAACAAGCTGGTTCCATGGGGACAGTTGGTTCGTCCTCTAAGCACCTCGGTTCGGCGGCAACCCCGGAGGCTGCCCAGGAGGGGAAGGATTTCTCGGGCTCCGTGATCCTGGAGAACCGAGGGTTCAAGGGCGTTGGCAACAAATTCCTGTTCCGATGGATCAAACCGGGCACCTTTCTTATGGGGAGCACATCGGGGACCGATCCGGATCGCAGCAAGAACGAGGATCAGCATCAGGTCCAACTGCGTGGGTTCTGGATCCTCGACCACGAGCTGACCCAAGGGGAGTATGAAAAGGTGATGAGGTCCAACCCAGCCTATAATCGGGGTGCCTCCCAGCCGGTGGAGTGTGTGCCCTTGTATAGAGCTCTGGAGTTCTGCAAGACGTTGACGGATATGGATCGAGAGAAACGCGTGATCAGCCCCACGCAGGAATACCGGTTGCCGACGGAGGCGGAATGGGAATATGCAGCAAGGGCCGGGACCACCGGGTCGCGTTACACGGTGGATGGAAAAAACGTGGTGGAGTCGTTGGATTTGATTGCGTGGTACTATGGCAACTCGGGGGGGCACCCGCATGTGGTCATGGAAAAAGCCCCCAATGCTTGGTTGCTGTGGGACATGCTGGGGAATGTCTGGGAGCTCTGTTCGGAACGGACGGGCTCCGGCTACATGCTCCGCGGGGGCAGCTTCTACGAGGGCAACTACGCCGCGCGCTCGGCTGCTCGGATCTCTAGCGACCCAGGCCCCCGCGATTCCACCGTGGGTTTCCGTCCTGTCCTCAGTTCAGTTCGGTGAGCTCACGGTCGACGGAAGCGGCCGGAGCGGAGCGGCGGCGGAGCCGAGGGCGAAGTGGCCGCGGAGCGTCCGAGTGTTGTGGCGACCAGGCTCGAGCCCTATCGCGGTTCTGACCCCGTGGTTTCTGGTATGGATGCCTCCGGCGATCCTGGGGTGGGGCATACAGCGCCCTGCATCACCGGGTGCGGGAACATCCATCGTTGGCAGGGAGTGTTTGTGGGGTTCCCATCGAATCCGCGAGACGTGTCGGAGGTTATGGCTGAGTCGGGATCGGTGACGCTGTTGCGTGGGTTTGGGGTCGGGATGGCCTACAAATGTCTCCGTTTCATGGCGGGATGACCCCGGGGAGGATCACCGGGAGTTTGCCTTCCCCGGGCTGTCAACGGACGCGCCTACGGACTTCGAGGGATGTGGAGTCGTCGGCTGCGGGCGGCGGAACGTGTCCGAACCCTGCAGGGGCATCCATTGAAAGCCCGGGGCGGAGCCCCGGGTCCCGCGAACGAAACTGTCCAGAGCTCTGTAGGAGCGACGCCGTGGCGGATCGAACACCCTCCCACTCGGCTCTGGCTCCGACCGGGCTTCGACCGGGACTGTTCTCCCACCCCAGGACGCCGTAGGCTCCGCCCCATGGATCGCATCCTCGTCCTCTCGCTCGCCGGCATCGGCGACACGCTGATGGC
>CAZZKQ010000654.1:0-2002 GCA_964654875.1 uncultured Verrucomicrobiota bacterium
CGCGATGGCGTTCAGCGTGAAGGTCATCACGACGATCACCGCCGCAAAGAACAGCGTGTGGGCGGTGTCCAGACCCAGCATCGAACAGGACAGCAGGATGAGCCCCAGCGTGACCCCGAGGGTCGTCCAGCTGGTCAGCCAGAACTTGAGGCGGACGAGGCTCACGAGTCCGATCGGGGCCAGGCCCACCACCCAGACCCTCTTTCCCTCGAGCGAGAACTGCGGGAAGACGAACCGTGTCGTCAGTGTCGCGAGGTTCAGCGAGCACGCGCCGAGGTTCAGGTAGCTGACCAGGGAGATCCAGAACGGCGAGTCGAGCTGTCGGGTGAAGTGGCGGAGATTGACGATGTACACGGTCAGGAGCCCGAACAGCATGAAGGCCTGGCCCCACTGGGTGGTGTCCCGCCAGAAGACCCGGAAATCCTTGGCGATCAGGGCCCGGACGTCGGGCGCCAGGATTCCCCGCCACGCCAGCAGGGTCTCGAGGAAGACCGGCCGGGACAGGCGGGTGATCGGGTCCGACGACCGTCGCTGACGTTCTTCGCGACGACGGAACCAGTCCCAGCGTGCGAGGAGACTGCCCCGGCTGTGGACGACGCTCGAAGCCTCGTAGAAGGCATCCCCCAGCCACAGGACCGCGATCATCCCGAAGAACAGCACGTGGCTGAGGAGCACCGAGAAGAAGAACAGCGCCGCCCGGACCGCCCCCTCACCCCAGTTCTGCACGCTGGAGCTCAGCCAGTAGCTGGGCAGCAGCGGGAACTGGGCGAACCGGGTGTTGTCGAGGAGACGGTCAATGACGTTCAACACCCGTGCCGTCTCGAGGCTCTCCTCCGTCACCGTCGTCGGACGGAACCGGAGGACGAGGACCGCCACGAGGAGCGAGACGCCGAGGACCAGTGCGACCTGGAAGGTCCGCCGATCCATGAACCGGGCCACCTGCACGGCCAGCCAGCAGCCGAGGATGCCGGGAAGCCCGATGAACAGGCCGATCATCAGCAGCACCATCGGGTAGAAGTGCCACGCCACCTGGTGGACCAGTCCGTATGCGACCAGCAGCGGGGCGATCAGGAACAGGAAGGCCCACGACGCGATCACGGTGGATTCCGCCAGCTTCCACTGGAACACCACCCGTCGTGGGACCGGGAGCGTCAGGAGGAACGCCGTCTCCCGGTTCCGGAAGAGGTTCGTGTAGGAGACGATCAGATTGGAGATCAGGAGCAGACCGAACAGGCAGGCGAAGAGCAGGAACAGGAGTCTCTCAACCAGCAGCCCACCGAGTCCGGGGAACCGTCCGATGAACCGCAACCCTCCGTAGAACAGTGCGAAGGCCAGCACGGCGTACCCGGACAGAAACGCCGTGATCAGTGCCAGCAGGAGCCATGACTGGTCCCGCAGCGAGACCACCCTCCGCCACATCGATCGGACCGCCGTCCCCACCAGCAGCCGCAATGGGGACGGGAAGGTCCCCGTCATGGCACTCCCCCCGTGGGCGCCATGGCCGTACCCGTACCCGGTGGGTCCAACGGACGGGTGAGCGCCAGAAACGCCTGCTCGAGGGCGCCGTCGACCCCTGCACGTCGCCGCAGCTCCTCAGGGGTTCCAACCGCCATCAGCCGTCCCTGATGGATGATGCCGACCCGGTCCGCCATCTCCTCGGCCACCTCGATCTGATGGGTGCTGAGAAAGATCGTCATCCCCTGCCGGGACCGTTCCCGGAGGAGATCCTTCACAATCCGGGCATGATGGGGATCGAGCCCGACCATCGGCTCGTCGATCACAAACGCCTCGGGACGGTGGAGCAGGGCGCTTGCGATCGCCACCCGCTGGCGGGTTCCATGGCTGAGGCCTTCGATCGGCTTGTGGAGCCACGGCTCGAGGCTGAACCGCGGGATCAGCTCCTCCGCCTCCGTCCGGATCCGGTCTTCCGGCATCCGGAACAGCTGGCCCGTGAACCGGATGAACTCCCAAGGGGTGAGTTTGTCGTACAGGAATGGGAAGT
>CAZZKQ010000655.1:0-2002 GCA_964654875.1 uncultured Verrucomicrobiota bacterium
TCCGAGGCGTAGATCCGGCGATTTGGAGAGGGTTGGTGGCATGGCATCCATTCTCAAACGGATTTCGGGATGATGCCTGCTTTGGTAATGACCTTGGTGTAATTGGTGCCGTTCCGTTGGCGGTGGATCGGTTCGGAATTGGGGAATCCGCGGCGGAGTTCAAGCGGGAGGTAGTGAATGCATTGGTGCTAGAGAAGATCAATGGGCTCGCTGATTCAGGAGATTCCAGCATGACCGTGAGTTTTTGGGTCAACAATCGTAAAGAGACTAGCTATGACGAAGGGTGGTCCGTGAAGGATGGGGTTCCGACCGCCTACGCCACGGCCTACCTATCAGACAGTAAGGTGGGTATCTATGGGCTCCATTTAAACGATGGGACCTTCATAATTCATTGCGCTAGCTTGACCCAAGACCAGACTTATATCGCAGCACCGGTGGATGCAGGATTAGTGTACGGCAAATGGATCAATATTGCAGTCACATTTTCTGGCGGCCGACACAAGGTTTTTGTCAACGGCGTCCTCAAATTCGATTCAACCACATCTTGGTGGGGCTTCAGTCCAAATCGTGCGATGTACGTCGGGGCTGCATTCTACAATCCCAATGGTTCGTTTACCCAAGGAAAAGTGTCGGGGGCGGTTGATGATCTAAAGATATTCAATCGGGGGTTGAGCGAGGACGAGGTAAAATCACTTTATGAATCGGAGCGGGTACCCGACACGGTGATCAATTCCCAGCCTAAAGGTGTCACAGCCGTCGCCGGTGCAGAGGTGGCCTTGAGCGTGACCGCGTCGAATCCCTCCCCACGCGTTACATTGACCTATCAATGGCAAAAGGATGGAAATCCATTGCCCGGGGCGACGAATGCGACTCTAAGAATTGCCAATGTGCGGCCGATCAACATCGGGGATTATCGAGTTGTTGTGAGTGGAGGGTTCGCTCCGGTCACCAGTGATGTGGCCTCGGTGGGCATTGATGGCATCGCGTCAGGACTCTGGCAGGGGCTGATGGCGTGGTATGAGCTGGATGGAAATCTCCGTGAGACGACCCGGGGCATTTTGTCGGAGGGGAAATCGGTGGCCTTCGGAGCCGACCGGTTCGGTCAATCCGGTCGAGGAGCCCAATTTGATCGAGGTAGCCAATCGCAGTTCACGGTGCCGGCGGAGCTGGTTCCCGGCGGGAACTCCAGCCGGACCTATTCAGTTTGGTATCGAAGCGAAGGACCGTCTGGGGTCGGCGGCGGAACGTTGTTTGCACAGGGCAGCCGGGCCCCAGCTGACACCTATGGAGAATGGAACTTGAGCATCAACGGCGCGGGCGGCGGGCTGCCCGGATGGGGTGATCTGTCCATGGGAGAAGCTCTGATCAATGGGCAGTCCGTCGGGAAGTGGAAGAGTGGTCCAGCGACGTTTGTGGATGGTCGATGGCACCAGTTCGTGGTTCGCTATGATGGCGCCGCGTTGGATTTCTTCCTGGATGGGCAGCGTCTGCCTTGGGGCGAGGGCGCTTTCACGCCGCCTTTGAACACGAAACCGACGGATCTGACCGTGGGTGCTGCCTACTGGGGCGATGTGTTTTTCTCAGGAGCTATGGATGATCTCCGGATCTACAACCGTGCCCTACCTTCTGCCGATATCACCGCCCTCTACCAGTCGGAGCGGGTGCCGGACACAGTCATTTCCTCTCAACCTCAAGGTGTCACTGCCGTCCAAGGTTCCGATGTGGCCCTAAGTGTGACCGCCTCGAACCCGTCGCCTCTAGTCACCCTAACCTATCAATGGCAGAAGGATGGGAATGCGTTAACCAATGAAACTAATGCGGTGTTAAGAATTGCCAGTGTTCAGCCCGTGAATATTGGGGAGTATCGAGTGGTGGTCACCGGTGGGCTTGCTCCTGTCATAAGCAGCGTGGCAAGCGTCGGAATTGAAGGAGTGAATTCGGGTGTGTGGAAGGGATTGATAGGCTATTACAGTTGGAGAGGTGGGGCTATGAGTGATCAATC
>CAZZKQ010000656.1:0-1999 GCA_964654875.1 uncultured Verrucomicrobiota bacterium
CCGACGAGGATCTGGTCGACGCGGTTGGAGTCGCCGACGGGCAGGGCCATACCCGAGGCGGTGAAGACCCCGTTGGAATTCCAGTACAGCTGTGCCCCTTCGACGCCGACCAGCAGGAGGTCGTTCCAGCCACGACGATCGATGTCGAGCACCCCGATCGGTCCCTTCAACTGGGGCGCCGCAGTCCCGAAGGCGGTGGCCGTGGCGTCGACAAAGGTAACCGGGATGCCCTTTGGATCCGGCTGTTCGAGGGAGAAGGGCACCCGCATGGCGGTGTACTTGCTCTTCTCGAAGAGGGAGGCGTCATCGGCTCCTCCGACCTTGCCGGCGTTGATGCGCTGATGTTCCTGGAGGGCCTGCTGCGCGGCGTCGCGCTGTCCCATCCGAAGGAGGGCCTGGCTGAGGAGGTAGTTGGCGGACGGGTGGTTGGTCTCGAACTGGAGCACCTCCTGGAACTGGCCGACGGCATCCTCGAATTTCCCCCAGCCCAGGAAGGCGCGTCCGAGCTGGAAGCTGACGGGGTTCTCGGTCGGGTCGGCGCTCTTGGCCTCGGTGAGGGACTGGACGGCGTTCGAGTACTGGTTCTGGCGGAGCTGGGCGCACCCCAGCACATAGGCGGCCGCGCCGTTGCCGGGTTCGTACCGCAGGACGTCGCGGGCGTGGCCTTCGGCCTGGATGGGCTGGTTGGCCCGGAGATAGGCGTTGGCGAGGTTGAGGTGGACGTCCGGGTTGGCGGGGTTGAGGACCAGGGCGCGCTGGAAGGCGTCGATGGACTTTGCGGCGTCACCGCTGTTGAACAGGGTGCCGCCGGTCGCCATGGCGTCGGCAAAGGCTGCGTTGGCGTCGTCCCCCCGCCCCTGGGATCCGGACCACCACCAGGCGGCGGCGGCCATGAGGGCGACCAGCAGGACGACCGCAAGGACAGCGAGGATTCCCGTGGAACCGCGACGCGACGGGGACTGGCTCATAGGATGGGCGGATCATAGTCCGGGACTGGGGTTCAGGCCCGGGAAATCTGGGCTTTGGGCTGGAAGGTCTGGAGTGGGGTTCGGAGACTGGCTCCACCTGGCCGCCCTCAGTGACCGGGGACGAGACCTGTGACGGAACCCCTCCCATTGATCCTGCTGACCGGTTTCCTCGGGGCCGGCAAGACCACCCTGCTGCTCCGATGGCTCTCGGAGGCGCCTTCCACGGGCCGACGTCTGGGCGTGGTCATGAACGAATTCGGAGCCGAGAGTGTGGATTCCCAGCTGATCCTCCGCCCCGGACTCCCTCTCCAGCAGGTCTCGGGAGGGTGCCTCTGCTGCGCCTCGGACAACGAGCTGGCCCATGCGGTCCAGCGCCTGGTCCAGGAGGGACGCTGCGACTACCTCGTGGTCGAGACCAGCGGGCTTGCGGATCCCGACAACGTGATCGACCAGCTGACCGACGAGGACCTGCTGCCGGAGGTGCGGCTTCAGTCGGTCGTGACCGTGTTGGATGCGGACTGGTATGCTCATGCGACCGGGGGACAGGCGGAGCGGGTGCTGTGCCGGAAGCAGCTGCAGTACGCCGACGTGATCTGCCTTTCGAAGTGCGACCGCCTGGAGGAGTCGACCCGGGAGTTCGTGTCGGGTGAAGTCTCGAAGGTCAACGCCCGGGCGCGTCAGATTCGACTACCCTTTGGGTTGCCCGAGCCGGGGGAGATCCTGTCGGGAACCCCGGTCCACCTCTCACTCGAACCAGCCCCTTCCGGTGGCGGGTCCCATCTGCATGCGACCTACCACAGCCTCACCTGGCGGTTTCCGGTGCCGGTCGACCGGAGCCGGTTCGAGGCCTTCCTGAGCGGTCTTGAGCCCCGGGAAGTGGTTCGGGCGAAGGGGTTTGTTCGATTCACGTCCTCACCGGGGACGCTGCATCTGTTCCAGACCCTCTGGGGGCATCATCTCATCGAGCCGTTCCCGAACGAGCCAGCGCCGGAACCGGTGGCGGTGCTGATCGGCCCCCATCTGGATGCGGA
>CAZZKQ010000657.1:0-1991 GCA_964654875.1 uncultured Verrucomicrobiota bacterium
GTTGGTCTGTCCCGGGGTCAGCGCCGGAACGTTGCCCCCTTCCAGTTTGAGCTCGCAGCCGAGACCGATATCCGAGCTGCCGGCATCGTCCTGGTGGACCTCGACCGCGAGCACGTTCTCGCCGGCCCGGAGTGCGGCGGCCGGGAGGCTGAAGGGTCCGGTCACAACAGCATCGGAGACCGAGGTCGTCGCGAACGTGTTGAAGTCCACCGCCACCGCGGCATCGATGTTCTGACGGAAGACCTCGACCCCATTCAGGTACACGACCGCACCGTCATCGAGGATCGTGTTGAGGACCAGGCTGGCTCCGTTGGGAACGGACGGCAGGGTGAACCGGGTACGGAAGTAATAGGTCGTCTGCCCCAGCGTCAGCGCCGTGTTCTTGGGTGCCGGCAGCGCGGCGCTCTCCACATAGAGGAGACCTTTCCCTGTCGGCCACGCCGCGTCCTTGAAGGCGGGATTCTTCCAGTCCGTCGGCACCGGCCCGGTCTGGAAGTAGCTCCAGGTGGAGGTGTAGGCGACCAGATCGCGGGGTCCGGTGTAGGCGGCCGAGGCAGACCAGTTGCCAACCCGGGTCCCGTCGCGACGCGCGTCGATCCGCTGCAGCGCCGCACCGCCTCCAGCCGCTGCAGCCGGCCATGGCGCCTGGGACTCGAATGCCACCTCTGCAAGGGTCTCATTCCCGGCCCCATCTGGCAGAATCCGCACCAATCGGATCCGATCCCCAGAATCCCCGATCGATCCGGTCCAGACACCAGCCACCACGGGCTGGGTGCCATGGGTCGATCGGAATACGCCCAGATCGGCCACCACGCACAGAAAGGCCCCGGGGCCGATCACCGTGCCCTCCGGAAACGTGAAGGACATCCCCGCACCCAGAAGTCGGAGGCCGCCGAGATCCCATGCCATCTTCGTCGATGTATTGAAGAGCTCGACAAACCCCGAGCTGGGGATGGAAGGCCGGTAGTGGATCTCGTTGATCACGACCCGGAACCGGGGCTCCACGACGATCTCGAACGATCGGGATGCGGTCAGGGCCCCTGGGCCATTGTCGGCCACCGAGACGGTGACCCGGAACCGGCCGGCGCCATAATCCAGGGGAACCTTCCAGCGAAACGCACCCAGCACAGGATCGATCTCCGCGCCCTCCGGAGCCCCCGCAGCGAGGGAATAGACCAGCGACTGCGTGGGCAGATCGGGATCCGAGGCCACCACCACGAATGCGACGACATCCCCTTCGATGGCTTTCTGATCCGGAATGACCGCAAGGACTGGCGCCTCGTTCTTTTCCAGCACCGTGATCCCGAGGGAGAACTGGTCGCTCTGAACCACACCCTCGGTCTGGGTCACCCGGATCACGACTTGGAAGCCCGACGGCCCATCCGCCTCCGCAGTCTGCCAGGTCAGCAGACCTGTCCTCGGATCGATCGCCATCCCCGGTCGAGCGCCCGCGGCGAGTTCATATCGGAGTCCGGAAGCGGGACTGTCTGGATCCTGCACCTGCACCTGGACCGACAGAAGATCCCCCTCGGTGACGACCACGGGGGCCAGCGGAACAATGCGGGGCGGGTTGTCGACCTCCAGGACAGTGATCTGGAAGGTGTCTTCGGCGGTCTTCTCAGGATCCTGCTGGTCCCCGACGCGGACACGCACTGTGAACACACCGGGTCCATGCTCCTCCCCGGGCATCCAGCTGAACACGCCGGTCTGGGCATCCAGCACGGCACCGACGGGCCCCTCCACGAGCTGGAACCTGAGAGGCTGCGGGGGAAGGTCCGGATCCGACGCGAGGATCGCGTAGGTCAGGGTCTGCCCCTCCGACACCGTCTGGTTCACCAAGGATCCAAGAATCGGCGCCTCGTTCGATTCACGGACGGTGACCACGATCCGCTCCGAGGTGGTACGCCGCGGAACCCCCGAGTCCGTGACCCGCACCGCGAAGGCGAACTGGCCGGGACCGTCAGCCTCACCCGGGATCCATCTGAAAACAC
>CAZZKQ010000658.1:0-1985 GCA_964654875.1 uncultured Verrucomicrobiota bacterium
CGATCGTCCCGTCAGGACAGCCAGTTCCGCAGCGTTCATCTTGAACAGCAGGGAAGGGCAGCCGCCCAGCCCCCGACGGCTGTCAGCGAGGATCAGGGTATCGGGACTCGAACGCGACCGTTCAGCGAGGGCACCGACCACCTCTCGGGTGACGGTGCCCGTGCCTTCGAGATCCACCTGATCCATGACAATCGAACCATCGACCTCGCCGGTGAGCCTCAGCACGGAATCGGCAAGTTGATGGCCCAGGGAGGTTGGGGTGGGTGTCCAGTTCTTCTGGTCGAGACGGCTGAGTTCCTCCGGTGGCCGGTTTGCGTGGTGCACCAGGGGTTTGCTGTAGGTGAAGGTGTTCCGGTCCGGGGTCGTGACGAACGCATCGAGTCGGACTCCCGGCAGCCTGGACAGGGAGTGTCGAAGCGACCATCCCTCCCCGTCGTCACCGCAGAACCCCACTGGAAAGAGCGTCCCGACGCCGAGGGCAACGAGGTTGTTGAGGATTGTCCCGGCGGCTCCGGGCTGGCAGCGGACCCGGGTGACGTTGTGGACGGGAAGACCGGTCTCGATGGAGATCTCGCGCAGGGCGGGATCTATGTCGAAGTAGCGGTCGAGACAGAAGTCCCCGATCACTGCCATTCGAAGTCCGGGATATCGCGAGGCAATCGCGTCGAATCGTTCCGGTGTCATGTCGGTCGGGTTCAGGCGGGCATGAGTCGACGGAGGAGATGCTGGACAAAGGCGAGGTTGTCGCACTGCAGATATCGCATTGTTCCACCCATCCGGGAGAAGCTCTTGCAGAACCGGAGGTAGTAGGCCGGGTTGGTCTTCGGTGGCTCGCCCTGGGTCCAGTCCCAGCCGCCGCCGTCCTGGAGGTCGACCACGTAGATCGAGTGGCCAGTCACCGCGCGGCGACCATCCTGGAAACGGAGGTTGTGGACACAGCTCAGGCTCTTCTCGAAGACCTGCGGGGCCATGATGGCGGAGCCGACCGACAGCACGACACCGTCGTCGAGTCCCTCCACCGCGCCGGCGAAGGACCGGAAATCCTCCGCGGCGGCACGTCCGATTGCCGCCCCGTGGAACATGGGATGGCAGGAGATGATATCGTAGCCGATGCCCGGGTGGACCGTGACGGGCACCCCCCGGCGCCACGCCTCGGCAAGGATGCTGGCCTGTTTCCAGGGATGGGTGATCGGGTGACGGCCGGAGGCGATGTCGAATCGGTCCAGGACCGAGAGGAGGTCGGCCGCGGCAGCCGCGAGAGGATCCGATGGGAACTCACGGATCAGCTGGACCAGGGTCTCCCGTGCTGGGAAATCGCAACCGTCCTCGGCGATATAGCGTCCGAGCGACCGGCCGTACCCGAGCCGGTCGAGCGCACCGGCAAGCAGTGCGAGGTGGATGTTCCGGCCCGTCTCGTCCCACGTTCCGAAAGTACCCGTCGCGACATTCTCCTCCACGCTCTCGGTAGAGCGCCCGAGCCAGGCGAATTCCCAGTCGTGGATGGTTCCCGCACCGTTGGTGGCCAGGTGGGTGATCCACCCTCCCTCCATGAGTCCTGTGATCAGCGGGGCTGCACCGTTCCGGAGGAGATGCGCGCCGTACATCAGGATCACTGCGCCACCCCGGTCTCTCGCGCGTCGGATCCGGTCAGCCGCTTCCTCCACCACCGGCCCCAGGCCGGAATCGATTGGCCGCAATGGGGCGTCCGGTGCCACCAGGATCGAGTCGACACTGGACAGGCTTTTGCGTTCCGCCAGGGGTTGGACCCGCAGGCGGGTGAGGTCGAGGGGCGGGAAACGCATGGGCGTCTTGGGATGGTGCGGGTTCTCAGGGGAACAGCGTCTCCATCAGGGCGTCGAGCTCTCGGTAGTCCGGGATGCAGAGGTCGGCACCCACGCCCATGAGCCGCTGGTGTTTCCATGGGTCGAAGCGGCCTGAACCGTTGTTCGCCTCGTCGCTGGCGACCGCGACGGCGAACCCCCCAA
>CAZZKQ010000659.1:0-1980 GCA_964654875.1 uncultured Verrucomicrobiota bacterium
CGCGATCCGGGACCGGTCCCCGAGCTTGTCGAGACCATAGGCCAAGGCGGCCGCAGTGGGTTCGTTGACGATGCGCTCCACTTTCAGTCCGGCGAGTTCGCCGGCCCGGATGGTGGCGTTGCGCTGGGCGTCGTTGAAATAGGCCGGCACCGTGATCACCGCCCGGTCCACCGGGGTCCCCAGCGACACCTCGGCATCGCGCTTGAGTTTCTTGAGAACCTCCGCAGACACCTCCTCGGGCGTCCAGGCCCGACCCGACAACTCGATGGTGACCGGCCCGGCCCCTTCCCCTTTCACCGGGTAGGTGACCAGCATGTCCTCCCGGGGAATCTCCGCGCCGCGTCGGCCCATGAAGCGCTTCACGGAATAGACCGTGTCGCGGGGCCGGATCACCCGGACACGGTTCGCCGGATGCCCCACAAGAGGCGTCTGGTCCGGACCGGGCACATGCACCACCGAAGGGGTGAGACGGTTGCCCTCGGCATCCGCGATCACATACGGGATGCCGCTGTCCACGACGGCCACCAGCGAGTTGGTCGTGCCGAGATCGATGCCGACGATGTTGCCCATGAGCGGGAGGCACGGTGGGCGATGTTGACCCAACCGGCAAGCGACGGACCGAACGACGTCAGAATCCCGGACGACACCCCGAGAGTCACACGTCTCGGGAAGGTGACTGCGTCAAGGACCTGGCACCAATCCATCCCCGCACTCTGTGCTGCAGGGTACCTCACCCAACCCCAGATGCGGGATGCCTCCCAGGCGACGGCCGCTGATAAGCACCAGGAACCGGACCCACCTCTTCAGATCCGCGGCCCATACACCTCCGTCTTCGCTCGTTCCATCAACGCCCGACCCCTGCTTCGCAGCGGCTCTACCCGTACAGCCTCCCGCGTGCCCTGGGCTCACTGAACCCGGCTCAGGACGGGTCGGAAGCCCAGTGAGTTGCTGCGGTAGCCCGGAGTGGACCAGTCCCGTCTGGCTGAGCGTATCTGGAGGGGCTCAGAACCAAAGGTGCCCCCTCTGTACACGCGGCCGCGGCCCGAATCCGGCTCCTTCGGATTGGTCACGGGGTCACTCTTGTAGTCTCCCTTGTACCCGTCCGAACACCATTCCGCCACATTGCCCAACATGTCATAAAGGTTCCAAGCATTGGGGACCTTCAGACGCACATCATGAGTGCAAGTTGACGAATTTCTTTTCCACCACGCGATCGCATTCAGCGCATCTTCCCTCGTATAATCCAAGTACACTGCGGTCTCAGTCCCAGCCCGACAGGCATATTCCCATTCGGCTTCTGTGGGCAATCGATATGCCTGATTTGGACTGATTTTCTTCAGCTCTTGATCCATTTGAGTCAATTTCTCGCAGAATTTGATGGCTTCGTCCCAGGAAACCTGCGTCACAGGAATGTTTTTGTTTTTTGCAGCATAGAGTCTTTTTGTGGCTGCAAAATACTCGAAACACGTCACTTCGTGATCGAGGAGCCAAAACCCATTAGTCAGAGTAACCACATGCTGGGTCTCATCCACAAAAGACCGATCGGGGTCGGTACCCTCGGTGCTCCCCATCTTGAAGGTGCCCGGTTTGATCCAAACAAACCGGGCCGTCTCGTCCATCGCGCTTCCCGCGAAGTCCTTTCCCTCCTCAGGGAACGTCTTTAATAACCCTCCGGAGAGCAGAACTTTAGTCGATTTGGGACTCGACGGATTAGACAGATTTTCTGAAGACCCGGAGGGTTTTCGGGATCCGGTATTTTGGGGGTCCTTGGTGCCATTCTTGCCATCTGCCCCCAAGGAGACCATCCCCAAGCACAATACCGCTACAACCACGATTATTCGCATTTCATTTTCTAATCAAAGGGACTTTCCCATGTCCAGCAGCAACTTCACCAAGCCGAAAACCAACACCTCAAGCAAACCAAAGATCCCATCCCCATATCGCGCCCCATTTGAATCCCAACGGGATTCCATCCCCCAG
>CAZZKQ010000660.1:0-1980 GCA_964654875.1 uncultured Verrucomicrobiota bacterium
GCTACAGAACCGGGTCCCGGATGTGGCGATGGGTTTCAAACGGTGGGGTGCCATCGCAGCCCTACGGTGGTGGGTTGAGCTCCAACAAGGGTCGAGCACCCGAATTCCCAACGCTCTTCTCGCGTTTTCCCTCTCCCGCTCCATGTCGCCGCGCCTCCGTGTGAATCCCCGCCCTCCGAGGTCGGCCGACTGGGTCAGGTGGACGGAAAAAGCGCCTGGCTTCCGGATTCGGGATTGATCCACGCAGTCGCATGAAGTAGTTCGGACAGTGTCGGCAACAAATACCCTTTAGGCCTACCGGACCTCCGTCTACCCGAATGGGAAGGTCAGAGTTCCCCCTCCAGCCAACGGGTCATGTGCCCTCCCTCCCATGCATCCATTTCCTTGTTGGATCGGAACCCCACTCGTGCGCCTCGTCCTCGGCAGCCTGCTCCTGCTGTCGGCCACCCTCCGTCCCGCCTCCGCCCAAACCCCCGCGTTCCTCACCAATGGACTCGTCGCGTATTACCCATTCAACGGGAATGCGAATGACGAGAGTGGGAAGGGGAATCATCTGATCAATATCGGAGCTCGGCTCACAGCCGATCGTTTCGGCACTCCAGACAGGGCGTTTTCCTTCAGGGTGGAAGCCCAATCCGCGCTGCGCAGTCAACCGGGAGCCCAATATCCTGTTTCGACAAACGCCCGGACCATCTCGTTCTGGACCCGCCCCAATTGGAGTCGAGCGCTGACGTGGAGGCCGATGCCGTTCATGGCCTTCTACGATGGGCGGACCCCCGACTATTCAGGAGCCAATCTTCCGTTCATGACGACCACCCACGGGAGCTACAGCATGGATGGGTCGAATGGTGCCTACTCGATCGATGGGTCACGCTTTTATTTTCCACCCGAGGAATCGCGCTGGATTCATGTCGTCCTCACCTTCCAGAACAATCGATGGAAGTGCTACTGGGACGGTAAGCCGCTGGCCTGGGATGGGTTTCCGCCGCTGGGTTACACCTGGAACACTCAGGATTCCGTGCTCCTGATCGGAACCGTCACCAACAATTATTTTGACGGCGAGATCGACGACCTCCGGATCTACGGCCGGGCGCTCTCGGATGCCGAAGTCTTGGACCTCAGCACATTCGAGTCCAAGGACATCCCATCCCCGCGCTTGTTGACACCCTTAGTCGTCCTCCATCCCACACCGGTGAGAACCGATCTTGGAGGTGCTGCAGAATTCCGGGTAACCGCCTCGGGTTCTGGAACCCTGTCGTATCAGTGGCAGCGGAATGGAACGGACATCCCGGGTGCAACGAATGGGGTTTTGCGGGTCGCCCCGGTGGCCCCGTCGGATCTTGCCGACTACCGCGTCGTGGTCCGCAACGGCCTCGGTAGCGCGATGAGTCGGGTCGCCGGACTCTCGCTCGAGCAGGCGGATTCCCAGACCGTCAACGCCCTGGGGCAGGGACTCGTTGCCTACTACCCGTTTGCAGGTTCCACCGTGGATGAAAGCGGCAATGGCAATGATCTCACCAACTTTGGGGCCGAACCGGCCAAGGATCGCTTTGGACGGGACGGTCACGCCCTGCGGTTTGATTCCGAATTCCAGACCGGGCTGATGGGTGGCTCCCCCGCGTCACTCCCCTCGGGCCGCCAAAGCCGAACCCTCTCGTTTTGGATCAAGCCCAACTGGGATCGGGCATTGCCGTGGCGAGGAATGCCCGTCGTGGCAATCGATGCGCCTGAGGCTGGGGACTATGACGGCGGTAATATGCCGTTCGTTACCGTGACCCACGGCGGGCTCTGGGTGGATGGGTCCTGGGGATCCTATGGCATCGACGGAAACCTGCTGTACCAGGAGCCCGGAGCCACCAACTGGTTCCATCTTGTGGTGACCTTCGCGGAAAACCGCTGGAAACTGTTTGTAAACGGGACGGTGATGCCGTGGACCTGGGTTCCTCCGTTGGGCTACGACTGGAACACGACGCCGGGCAA
>CAZZKQ010000661.1:0-1975 GCA_964654875.1 uncultured Verrucomicrobiota bacterium
CGATCCTCGAAAGGAAGCCCGCCGCCGCCTACGGCGCGTCCTCCTCGTCCTCCATGTCGATGCCGGCGGTGCTGTCCGAGCCGGCGGCCTTCTTCCGCGACGTCGTCGCGATCTCGTCGATCACGTCGGCACCGGCCGGACGTGTGGTCACCAACGAGGAGCTCGTCCGCAGGTTCCCCGGGCGTTCGGCGCAGGACATCGTCCAGCGCACGGGCATCGAGTCCCGTCGACATCTCGCCCCCGGGGAATCCGCCCTCACCCTGGCGGCGACGGCAGCCCGGTCGGCCCTGCGGTCCAGCGGCATGACGCTGGCGGATCTGGATGCGATCTACGTGAGCACGAGCTCGCCGGTGTCGATCAGCCCCAGCATGGCGTGTCTGCTCCACCATGAGCTCAGCCGGGATGGCGATTCCCGGGACATCCCGGCCAGCGACATCCTGGCGGCCTGCACGGGGTATCTGTACGCGCTGCAGGCGGCCTTCGACTTCTGCCGATCCGAGCCTGCGGCCAGCGTGCTGGTGGTCACGGCGGAGGCGATGAGCCAGTACACCAATCCCGACGACTTCGACACGGCGATCGTCTTTGCCGACGCCGCGACGGCGACCCTCGTGCACGGTCCGTTGTCCCCGATGTACCCGAAGGCGCGGGCCTGGCTGCACCGTCCGGTTCTGAGTGCCCGGGGCGAGGACGGAACCATCCTCCACCACGGCCGTCCGGGGGATCCCAACGTCAACATGGACGGGCTCAAGGTCTTCCCGATGGCGGTCCGTCAGCTGATCGCGCTGCTGCGTCAGGCCTGCGAGAAGGGGAACCAGGCGGTCGAGGAACTCGACCATATCATCCCCCACCAGGCCAACGGACGGATCCTGGATGCCGTCGACCAGCGGTTGAAGCTGCCGAGGGGACGTCTCGTCAACCGGGTCCGGCACAGCGGCAACACCAGCAGCAGCACCATCCCGCTGGTGCTCGCCGAGCTCCTGGCCGGGGATCCCGCACCCCGGGGACGCGCCGGACTCTGCGCGTTCGGCGGCGGCTTCACCTTCGGTGCCGCCCTGTTGGAGTTCGCCAAGCCGAGGCGCTGAAGTCCCTCGCCCCGGTACGGCGTCAGGCCAGCGTCCAGCCCGGACGGTAGTGCGAGAGGATGTAGCGATCCGCCTCGGGCAGGCCCTTGGCCCTCATTCCGCGGGCATCCCAATCGATCCGTTTCCCGGTGCGGAAGGCCACGTTGCCGAGGGCGCCGATCTCGGTGAGCTGGGCCCCGTAGGTGAGCGGCGAGTTCGTCTTGCCGCGTCCCTTGCAGGCCTCGATCCATTCGGCGTGGTGGCCGATCGAGTCGGGGATGCTGGGCGGCGGGGCCTGGAAGCCTTCGAACTGTTTCTCGGGCAGCAGCAAGCGGCGTCCGTAGTCGGCCAGGAGCAGCCCCTTGCTGCCGACGAAGAGGGAGCCGCCACCCCACTTGGTGAGGTCGGGCGTGCCCGGGACCTGCGGACGGACGGCACCGCTGTACCAGTGCAGGGCGACCGGTCCGCGCTTGCCGTAGGCCGGGAACTGGTAGTGCACCTTCAGCCACGGCGGCGCACAGAACTCGTCGGGCTTCGGTCCCTCCGCCTCGATCGACGTCGGCAGGGTGAGGTCGAGCGCCCAGACGCCGAGGTCGATGTGATGGCAGCAGAAATCCATCAGCGTGCCGCCGCCCCAGTGCCACCAGCGGCGCCAGTTGAAGGGCACCCATTCGGAGCTGTAGGGACGATAGGTCACCGGTCCGACCCACTGGTCGTAGTCGAGCCCCGCCGGGATCGGCTGGGGGGGAGGCAATGGCCGCGTGTCCCACGGCGACCCCGTCCAGTGATGCACCTCGCTCACCGTGCCGATCGCCCCGCTGCGGATGAGCTCCACGACGCGGCGATAGTTGGAGGAGGAGTGGATCTGGTTGCCGGTCTGGGTCGGCAGGCCGGTGGAACGAACGAGATCCGAC
>CAZZKQ010000662.1:0-1975 GCA_964654875.1 uncultured Verrucomicrobiota bacterium
CCCGTCCCGATCGATCGGGTCCTGGCTGGCCCTGGAACATGGGATCCTGCTACTGGCCGGCATCGGCATCGGCACCGCCACGGCGGCGGTGGCGGTCTGGCCGTCCCTGACACAGCCGGGGTCCGGACTTCCGGTCACCAGCCTGGCCGTGACGCTGGGTGCGGTGCTCGCCAGCGGATGTGTCTGCACCGCGATGGTGGTCGGACTGGCCCTGCGACGGCGTCTGATCGAAGGGCTGAAGGAGTTGTGAGTCCCGGATGACGGGGTGTCGTGGGCCCAGTCGTGGTCCCGCCACGCACTTCATCCCCACCCCGGAGGGATGCCAGCCGCATCGAGGCGCGATACCGCCCCTGGATCGCCACCCGCTCACTCCATCCACGGATTGAACACCGGGATGTCACCCGGAAAATCCGCCGTGTTTCGGGTGACCAGGGTCAGCTTGTACCGGAGGGCTGTCGCCGCCAGGAGGCTGTCCAGGAGGGGTAGCCGGCGACCCGCCCGCTGATGGGAGGCATGGAACCGTGCCCAGGTCTCCATGAGCGGCGGATCCACAGGTAGGATCCGACTGGCCGCCCAACGCTCGATTCGCTGAAACCACCGCTCGATCTGGACACGGCGTCGGCCCGCATCCATGAGGTGGATGCCCTTCAGGATCTCACCCAGGGAGATCACGCTCACATAGAGCTCGGCATCATGATCCGACATCCACTGGAGGACCCGAGGATCGGTCGGTGACTTCGAGGACTCGCTGAGGACATTGGAATCGACGAGGTACGACATAGGGGCTCACCGCAGATCCAGATCCCGTGCCGGGGACAGGTCCCGATCGAGCTTCCAATCCTTCACCGGACACTCCTGCAGGATATCCACCAGCTTTTCAGCCGGTCGGAGCTGGGCATAGGCCTCGGCCGAGAGCACCACGACGACGGGTTTGCCATGGCGGGTGATGGTCTGGGCGCCCTTCCGCCGCCCTACCGACAAAAGGCACGCCCCCTGCATTGGAGCACCCCATCGGGTCCTCATCCCCACCGCACCGGGGCTGACGAACCCGGCCTCCCATGCGAACCCAATCTCCCCCCCTCCGCCCCACCACCGAAACCGAGGTCCATATCCCTGTCGAAGGCGGCACCCTCGAGGGCCTGCTGGCGATACCGGACCGGTCCGACGGCCTGGTCATCTTTGTCCACGGCAGCGGCAGCAGCCGGAACAGTCCCCGCAACCGGTTCGTCGCCCACCAACTGCAGGCGGCCGGACTCGGCACGCTGCTGTTCGACCTCCTGACCCCGCCCGAGGAGGCGGAGGACTGGGTGACCTTGAACCGACGGTTCAACATCCCACTGCTCGCGGATCGACTGGTCGAGGCGACCCACTGGGCGGCGGACCAGGCGGGGGTCGAGGGGCGGCGGATCGGGTTCTTTGGGGCTAGCACCGGGGCGGCTGCCGCCCTGGTGGCGTCCACCCAGCCCGGGTGCCCGGTCGAGGCCATCGTCTCCCGCGGAGGCCGACCCGATCTTGCCGGCACCGCGCTGCGCAAGGTGACCGTGCCGAGCCTCCTCATTGTGGGGGGAGACGACTGGGATGTGCTCCAGCTCAACCGGAATGCGATGTCGAATCTCCGATGCAAGTCGGACCTCCAGCTCATCCCAGGGGCCACCCACCTCTTCGAGGAACCGGGAGCCCTCGACCAGGTCTCCCATCTCGCCGGGGCATGGTTCCGCCGATATCTCCTGCTGGACTCCACGACCCGCAAAACCCATGTCCCCGTCCTCACGATTCCGTGACCGCATCGAGGCCGGGCGGGCGCTTGCGCAGGTGATGCGCCGGTTCGCCCGGTGGCCCGACCTGCTGGTCCTGGGCCTGCCCCGCGGCGGGGTGCCGGTCGCCGCCGAGGTCGCCCGCCAACTCAATGCACCACTCGACGTCCTCATCGTCCGCAAGCTCGGCGTGCCCGGATGGGAGGAGCTGGCGTTCGGCG
>CAZZKQ010000663.1:0-1964 GCA_964654875.1 uncultured Verrucomicrobiota bacterium
TCGGTCAGTTCGGCCAGCTCCTGGGTCATGGCCCGGCAGTAGTTGAGGACCCACGGGGTCTTCTCGGCCTCGTCCATCTGGTCCGTCAGGACACCGATGCGTTCATTGAGGGCCTTCTGCATGCGGAAGAGTTCGCGGAGCTGGTCGGGTGATGACGACATGGGTCGAGTGTGCGAGCCCGACGTTGTCGGCAGCAATCCGGAAGTCCTGTCGTGGTGGGTTCGCTGGAGCATGGACCGATCCGCTGCATTGACCCTGAACGCGTTGCGCCCCTATCGTCCGGCTTTCTATGAGTCCCTCCCTGTCTGCCCTCGCCCGCGTGACCGGCCTGGTCGCCTCATTGTGCTGCCTGCCGCTGCTGCAGGCCGAGGCACCGAAGACCCCCGTGGATGCCCCCTATCGCAAGCCGCTGGGCCCCGTGCCGTTCCCCACGCATGGATCGATCGAGCGCTTGTCACCCGGACTCGATGTCCTCCTCGCTCCCGATGCGCGCATGGAACTCTTGGCGGGCGGATTCAACTGGTCGGAAGGTCCCACCTGGCTGCCTCGGGAGAACGCCATCGTGTTCTCCGATGTGCCCGAGAACCGGATCTTCCGGTGGTCGGACCGCGATGGTCTCACCGTCTATCTGGAGCCGAGCGGCTATACCGGGCACGACCTCAATCATGCCGAGCAGGGGTCCAATGGACTGACGACCGACCGGTTTGGGCGTCTGGTCATCTGTCAGCATGGGGATCGCCGGATCGTCCGTCTCGCCGGGAAGAAGGGGGAGATCGGGCGCTTCGACACGGTCGTGGACCGTGTGGGCGGGCGTCATTTCAATTCGCCGAACGATCTCTGCTACAACCCGAACGGAGACCTCTACTTCACGGATCCTCCATACGGACTCCGCGACGGCAACAAGAGCGCGCTGAAGGATCTGATGTTCAACGGGGTCTACCTGCTCCGCGCCAAGACGCTGCAGAATCCGTCACCGGAGCCGATCCTGGTCGCCTCGGACCTCACGTTCCCGAACGGTGTCGCCCTCTCGCCGGACGGCAGGACGCTCTACATCAATGTCTCCGATCCGGAGCGGCCGGTCGTCATGGCCTATCCCGTGTTGACGGACGGACTGCTGGGGAAGGGGCGCGTCCTGTTCGACACCGCGCCGCTTCTCAAGCAGGGGCGCAAGGGCCTTCCGGACGGTCTCAAGGTGGATGTCGATGGCAACCTCTGGGCAACCGGTCCCGGCGGCGTGCTGGTGATCTCCCCGATGGGGCGTCATCTGGGCACCCTCCTGACCGGCGAGGCGACGGGCAACTGCGGCTGGGGTGACGACGGGTCGACCCTGTACATCACCGCGGATGCCTATCTGCTGCGGATCCGGACCCTCACCAAGGGCTATTCGCCCTTCGTGAAGTAGGGTTGGTGCGGAGCGCTCCAGCACCGTCCAAAGACCTTCATGAGGATTCCTCTCGCCTATGGCCGGGGACGGCTCGACGTCGACTTCCCGGACGATCGCACCACCGTCATCGAGCCGACATTCCGTCCGGGTCTCCGCAATGAGCAGGAGGCGTTCACCGCGGCCCTCGACCATCCGATCGGCACACCCGCACTGCGCAGCTGGGTGCGCTCCAACTCCCGGATCTGCATCCTGTTCACCGACATCACCCGGGCGACGCCGAACGAGCGCATCATTCCGTGGCTGCTGGCATACCTGGAGCGCAACGGGATCCGGCGGGAACAGATCACGTTGCTGAACCAGCTGGGGACCCATCGCCCCAACACCCGCGAGGAGCTGGAGCGGATGCTGACCCCGGAGGTCGTGGCCCACTATCGGGTGTTGAACCACGAGCCGGAGAACCGCGAGGCGTGCGTCCAGCTGGGAACGACCCGGACCGGGGTGCCGGTGCTGATCAATCGGCACGCCGTCGAGGCCGATGTCCGCATCCTCACCGGGTTCATCGAGCCGCATTTCTTCGCTG
>CAZZKQ010000664.1:0-1963 GCA_964654875.1 uncultured Verrucomicrobiota bacterium
CGGTCGACCAGTCGATCCAGCCCGGCACCGGCGGCTGGGGCTTCACCACCACCATTACGGCCTACCGTGAGATCTTCCCCCGCACGACGGTCTTCGTGAACGGCACCTACCTCTTCAATCCGCAGAACGTGAATGGCACGCCCACCCAGAATGGTCCCGGCGGATTCCGCAGGGCCAATCCGTACGAGCAGGTGATGTCGATTCCCGACCAGTATTTTGGCCAAGGGGGTGTGATGTACACCATCGTCCCGAAGTGGGGTCTCTCGCTCGGCATGGGCGCCCGCATCGACGGCGTTCCGGTCGAGGACGCCATCGGTGGCAGCGACGGATTCCGGCGTCCCGGCTACGCCATCGCCGTCCAGCCGATGCTCCAGTGGATGAAGAGCCGGTACAACCTCGCCGTGGCCGTCCCGGTGGCCGTCTACCGCGATCGGGAGCAGAGCGTCGCCGACAAGCGTTGGACCCAGGACACGGGCATCTACCGCCACGGGGATGCCGCCTTCGCGGACGTCTCGGTGATCGCCAGCTTCTCGGTCGCCTTCTGATCGGTACGGAACACCCCGATCTCAAACTCAACGCCGGTCTTTCGACCGGTCCTGCAGCTCCGAAGGGTCGGATGGGTCTCCATCCGGCCCTTTTTCGTGCCCGGACGGATCGGGTCGCTGCGGAGGTCCGGCCAGGATTTTCATGGCTTGGCCCGACGCGTGCTTGCCGGCCTCCTGCCGGCTTTTTGGCTGGCCCTGCAGTTCTGAGGGGGCCGGGTGTATCCTCCGCCCGGCCCCTTCTTTGCCGCCGCAGAATTCCATTCCCTGACGGGCGCCCAGACGCTAGTCGTTGGCCCGCAGGCGGACATCCAACGCTCCATCCCTGCACGACAGACCGACTCCCACACCATGACCTCCAAACCGTTGACCGGACCCGAGCTGAAGGAACTGACCGATGGCCTGAACCGCCTGGCGCGGAACCTCTGGTGGAGCTGGAACCAGGAGGCGCAGGACATCTTCCAGAGCCTCTCCCCCCGCGGTTGGCAGAACCTCTACCACAACCCCGTGGCGGTGCTGCACGAGGTGTCCGACTACGAGCTCCGCACCCGCCTGCAGGAGCCCGAATTCGCGGCGAGGGTCCGACAGGTCCTCGCAGAATTCGAGGCCTATCTGCACCAGAAGCAGACCTGGGCCTCCCAGCACGCCCCGCAGCTGGCGAAGCACCCGGTGGCCTACTTCTCGGCCGAATTCGCCTTCCACGAATGCCTCCCCATCGCCGCCGGCGGTCTGGGCGCCCTCGCCGGCGACCACACCAAGTCGGCCAGCGATCTCGGACTCGGCTTCGTCGGCATCAGCCTCTTCTACCGTGAGGGCTACTTCCAGCAGTCCATCAGCTCCGACAACTGGCAGCAGGAACACTACGTCCCGCTCAATCCCCGCAACCTCCCCCTCGACCCTGTCGTGGATGCACGCGGTGAGCCAATTGTCTGCAACGTGCGCATGTTTGGACAGCCCATCCGGTTCCATGCCTGGCGGGTGAATGTCGGACGCGTCCCGGTCTACCTCCTCGACACCAACCGACCGGAGAACGAGGGGCAGTACCGGGATCTGACCAACCGGGTGTATGGCGGTGACACCACCACCCGGATCATGCAGGAGATCCTCCTGGGCGTCGGCGGTGTCCGGCTCCTCCGGGCCCTGGGGGTCCAGCCCTCCACCTTCCATATGAACGAAGGCCACGCAGCCTTCCTGACCCTGGAGCTGCTGCGCGAGAAGATGGCTGCCGGGAAGACCTTCGAGGAGGCGTCGACCCTCACCCGTCAGGAATGCCTCTTCACCACCCATACGCCGGTCGAGGCCGGACACGACCGGTTCAGCAACGACCTGATGCGACTGGCGGCGGACAAGTTCCACCACAGCCTCCATCTGAACCATCACCAGCTGATGGAGCTGGGCAACGAGCACCCGGGACGCGAGGG
>CAZZKQ010000665.1:0-1963 GCA_964654875.1 uncultured Verrucomicrobiota bacterium
GTCTACCGACAGCCCTGGCCGGCCTCGAAGAAGTGGTCCATGGTGCGCGGTGGAATGCGCTGGATGTCTTTCGGTTTGCCCCCGACCTCCAGTTCGATCAAGTGGAGGAGTCGATCCTTGGGTTCCCGGAGGATTCCGTAGGCGGTGTTGAGCTCGCTGTATCGGGCCGTCGCCTCCAGCCGTTCCGTCTCTGGGGCGCCGTGGAATCGGTCGGGGTGCGCCGCGGAGGAGATCTCGAGGAATCGGGCCTTGAGGGCGTCGACATCCACCCAGGGACGTCGGGGCTGGTTCAGCAGGGCGAAGGCATCCATCCCGTGTCAGGCTGGGGCTGGGGCGATCCGAAGACCGCGTTCAGGCGCTGAAGCTCTCGCCGCACGAGCAGCTCGTCGCGGCATTGGGGTTCTTCACCTTGAAGCCGCCCTCCGTCAGGGCGTCCACGTAGTCGAGCTCCGAACCCGTCACATAGAGGGCGCTCTTGGGATCGACCACGACCTGGACGCCGGCGCTCTCGACGAGGATGTCGCGGTTCTGGGCCTGGTCCTGGAGGTCCATCTTGTACTGGAGTCCGGAGCAGCCACCGCCGACCACGGCGACCCGGAGGACGCCCTTGGGACGTCCCTGCTTGGTCAGCAGCGACATCACCTTGTTGCCGGCGGACGCCGTGAGCTTGATCAGCCGTTCGTCCCCGAGTCGGAAACTCGGCTGGGAGGCTGCGCCGCTGCCACTGGCACCAATCTTTCCTGCAATCATTGCGGTGAGACTACGGTGCCCCTGCCCGGGGGTCAACGAACGCGCCCGATACAGCCTGATACAGCCCGGGATGGACAGAGCGCGGCCTCCAGAACAGCCTGCTCCCAAGCTTGGGGCTGTGGACGGTATTGATACTGTCGCGCCCGAGATCGGTCTCCATCAGGTCATGAGCAAGGCGTTCACTCGCGAGGATGACGAAGCACCGGAGGTCGAGTCGACCCGTTGGGACCGCCCACGGGTCCCGCCGGGAACCCGGAATCTTGTCACACCCGATGGGATGCGCTCCTGGCAGCAGGAACTGGAGCGTCTCACCGCCGTATCGGGTTCCTCTAAGTCTGCCATATCGGGGGCTCCAGACCGGGTCCGGGAACTGCAGGCCTTCCTCCGTTCCGCCGTCCCGACACCGCCACCCCCGCCCGAGGATGATCGGGTCCGGTTCGGTGCCCGTGTGACGACCCGGGATCCGGACGGAAACGAGGTCCGGTACCGAATCGTGGGGGTGGATGAGGTCGACCTCGACCGGGATTGGGTCAGCTGGCTGTCGCCCGTCGCGAAGACCCTCCTGCAGCGGCGGGTGGGTGATGCGGTCCGACTGAAGACACCTGGGAGTGAGACACCGCTCACGATTGTGGGCATCGAGTACCTGCGTTGAGACGGTGGGCTGCGGCGTCGGAACCGCTCCCGGACCCTTCAGCGCGTCGCCGGTTCCCCGAGCAGATCATAGTCGGTGTGCCCGACGATCCGGACCTGGCTGAACTTTCCAATGGGGAGCCTTCCCTCCCGGAGATAGACCCGGCAGTCGATGTCGGGGGCATCCGCTTCCCCGCGAGCCACCTGATATCGGATCTTTCCGGAACCGGCTGGTCCTTTCACCTCGCCGTGCCGGATGTGTCCGTGTTCCCAGGAACCGGAGCCCGACAGGGAAGTTGCGTCGCGTGAGGTCTCACCCTCCACAAGCACCTTGAGCGTTTTGCCGACGAAGGACTGAGCCACCTCACGTGCGACCTCATGCTGCGCAGCCATGGCCAGCTCCCGTCGCTTCTGGCGCTTCGCCGGGGGGACCTGTCCCGACATCTTCCCGGCGATGGTGCCGTCCTCCTGCGAGTAGGCGAAGATGCCGAGGCGTTCGAACCGGGTCTCACGGATGAACTCGAGCAGGGTCTTGAAATGGGCCTCGGTCTCCCCCGGGAACCCGACGATGAAGGTGGTGCGG
>CAZZKQ010000666.1:0-1959 GCA_964654875.1 uncultured Verrucomicrobiota bacterium
GGGCCGACAGGATGCTGAGGTTGCAGAAGGATGGGGCGCGGATCTTGAGCCGGTGCGGGGTCCCGCCTCCGCGGCTGTTGATGTAGAAACCCAGCTCGCCCTTCGGGTTCTCCGCCCCGAAGTAGACCTCACCGGCCGGGGCATTCTGGCCCTGGGTGACCAGCATGAACTGGTGGATCAGCTCCTCCATGCCGCTGAGGACCTTCGACTTGGGAGGGAGCACGATCTTCCCGTCCGGAACATTCACCGGCTCCCGAGAGGGGTTGTCGAATCCTCCCGGAATCCTCTGGAGCGCCTGGCGGATGATCCGGACGCTCTGACGCATCTCCTCGGTCCTCACCAGGTAGCGGTCATAGCAGTCGCCCACCGAGCCGACCGGAATGTCGAAATCGAAGTCCTTGTAGCCGAGGTACGGATGGGCCTTCCGGACATCGTAATCGACACCACTGCCGCGCAGGTTGGGTCCGGTCAGACCGAAATCAATGGCCGCCTCGCGGCTCACAACGCCCACATCCTTCGTTCGATCCACCCAGATCTTGTTGCGGGTCAGGAGACGCTCGGCGTCATCGATGCTGATCAGGACCTCATCGCAGAACTTCTGGACCGCGGCACACCAACCCGGGGGCGTGTCGCGGGACACACCGCCAATCCGGGTGTAGCTCGTCGTGAACCGGGCTCCGGTCAGGCTCTCGGCCAGGTTGTAGATCTTCTCACGCTCCGTGAACGTGTGCAGGAACACCGTCATGGCACCCACATCCATCGCAAACGCACCCAACCCCAGCAGGTGGGCCGAGACGCGGGCCAGTTCGCAGCAGATGACCCGGATGTACTGGCACCGGGCGGGGAGCTTGTCGTCGATCCCCATCAGCTTCTCGACCGCGAGAGCGTAGGCCACGTTGTTGGCGAGGGGCGCAAGGTAGTCCAGTCGATCCGTGTAGGGGATGAACTGGTTCCACGTCATGTTCTCCGCGATCTTCTCGTCACCACGATGGAGGTATCCGATGTCGGGATCGGCCTTGGTGATCGTCTCGCCATCGAGCTCGATGACGATGCGGAGGACCCCGTGGGTCGACGGATGGGACGGACCCATGTTGACCACCATGCGATCCCCCTCCAGATCGCGGAGCTCATCGGCCCGGGCGGCGGTGTCCTTGATGCTGATTTCGTGAACGGCAGCCATGGTTCAGGTTTCGGGGGTTCGTGCCCGGGGCTCACGGGCGATGCTGTCGCGTCCACCCGACGGGGTGATGAACGGCCCACCCTCGAGCGGAGCCGGCCGCGTGAAGGCCGTGTCCGGCAGAACGCTGGGTTTGCCTGCCAATGGGAAATCCTTCCTCAACGGAAAGTACGGATAGCCCTCCCACATGAGGATCCGACGCAGGTCCGTGTGCCCACGGAACCGGATCCCCATCATGTCGTAGGCCTCGCGCTCATGCCAGTCCGCCGCGCGCCAGACCCCGGAAACCGTGGGGAGCTCGGACTTCTCCTCCGAGACAGAGGTCTTCAATCGCAGGTGGCACCCATGCGACACCCCGTAGAGCTCGTAGACCACGTCCCAACGCGGATCATCCCCTAGATTGTCGACCCCGCTGAGGTCCAGGAGCAGATCGAAACCCAACTCCGTCTTGGCCATCGCACAGACGTCCGCAATCCGCTCCGCATCCGCCACCACCAGACTCACCTCGCCCCGGAACTCCGTCGGGGCTCCGATCAGTTCCGGGAACGCATCCCTCAGCCTTTGCGCCAATTCCAAGTGTTTCGACACGTTCGTTATCCTTAACCTTTTGTTACTTCCCCGTGGGCGCCCAACTCGACGCCGAGTCGGCCATAACGCTCGGGAGCAACGTCCTTGAAGAGGGTCTTGGTGATGGGTTCCCGCGACACCTTGTTCTGAAGCTTCATCAAGGCATCCAGGAGGGCTTCAGGGCGTGGGGGGCAGCCCGCCACGTAGATGTCCAC
>CAZZKQ010000667.1:0-1956 GCA_964654875.1 uncultured Verrucomicrobiota bacterium
AGGACGGTCACCCGGGTGATCCGTCCTCTCGCGGGGCCTGCGGCCGTCGACGACGCCGGAGGGGGTTGGGGGCAGGC
Organism: uncultured Verrucomicrobiota bacterium; assembly: GCA_964654875.1. Taxonomy (GTDB): domain Bacteria; phylum Verrucomicrobiota; class Verrucomicrobiia; order Limisphaerales; family UBA9464; genus UBA9464. The sequence continues at coordinate 78 of CAZZKQ010000667.1, forward strand.
ATGGCGCCTGCGACCGTCACGCCGCCTTCTTCCAGGTACGCCGGGGCGCCTTGGTCACGAGTCCCTTCTTGATGACGCTCGCCGCGACTCGGATGCGCTTCACCTGGCCGTTCGGAAGGACCACCTTGACCTTCTGCAGGTTGGGGAAGAAGCGACGCTTGGTGATGGCCGTCACATGGGTGCCGATGCCACCCTCCTTCTTGGCCTTGCCGGATCGCCAAATGTGACTCCCCTTGACGGGGCGTTTGCCGGAGATGGGACAGATTCGAGCCATAGGATTGAACGCTTCAGTAAAGAGCGCAGTGGCATACCGATCCACCTCCTCCACTGCAAGCCATTAATTGGAAATTGTGCGGTTGATGGGAGGATCTGCCCGATCCGCTGCCGTGACCCGGGTGTGTCCACGCAGCGTCCCAAGGACATCGACAAGGGCTCTGGCAAGGCTGTCCGCACAGGGTCTGAGGCGGCCTTGGAAGCGGATGAGCCTGGGGATCAGGGAAGGGGAACCGACCAGTGTGAGTGCCAGTCGGGTCCAGTCGATCCGGTCGTCCGGCCCCATCAGGGCACCGAAATCCAGCGGAAGATCCTCGCTGGCGTCATCCGAGACCACCCGGATCGTGGCCGATGGGATGCCTCGGGCCATGGCCGCTCGGCGGATCGTCTGGGATTCCATGTCGACCGCGTGGCATGCGGAGGCCCGGTGCAGCTCGGACTTGGCCTCCGTGGTTTGCACGACCCGGCGGGACTCATGGAAGGTCATGGGTCTCAACATCAGTCCCTTCGACATGGCAACGTCCAGGAACCCCGGGTCGCTTGAGATGCCGACCGTGCCCCGTGGGAACCCCGGATCGAGACCCCCGGCAAATCCAGCCGTGACAATCCACCGCGGATGATGAGCCACCAGGAATCTCTGGACGCTGGTTTCGGCATTGCGGGATCCCATGCCGGTGACGAGCACGTGCAGGTCCCCGAACCGCCAGCATGCGGGACCCTCCCGGGTCGGTCGTGAGGCGGTGGCATCACCCCAGGCGCGGAGGAACGGACGGGACTCCTCCGGGACCGCGAACGTGACGAGGCCTGGTTCGTTCCGGTTCAGTTCCACGTCAGATCCTCAGGGGATTCCGCCAGCAGGCGACACTGCCAGTCCGTGCGACGGCGAAGGAGCTGGCGCCACAGCAGCCGTGGGTCCAGATGCCGGAACATCCCGACATCGGCGGGTTGGTGGATCCATGACTCGCGCCGCATCTCATCGTCGAGCTGGCCCGGACTCCAGCCTGCGTAGCCCATGAAGGGGAAGAGTCTCTGGTCCTCCGACCAGCTGGACGCCATCCGTTCGAGAGCTTCCGGGTCATGACCCAATGAAAGATGGTCGAGCACGTTGCCCTCCGGACTCCCGGGATGGAGATGCAGGAAGCTGAATGTGTCGGGTTGAACCGGTCCGCCCCGGAAGAGTCCCAACCCTGCGAGGTGGGGAGGGAGGTCGATCGGCAGGACATCGTCCAACCGATGCTCTGTCGGCTGGGTCAACACGAGACCGAAGGCACCCTGCGGATCGTGCTGGCACACCAGGACCACCGAACGGAAGAAGACGCTGCCCCCGAGCTTCCCGCCGTCGAGGAGCAGGTGCCCCTTCAATGATGGTGGTGCTGTCCTCATCCTGGAGGCGCCAGACTGCTGCACGCTTGAGGGTCCGGCAAACCTGTTTAGGATGGCCCCATGAGGAGAGTTATCGTGGTCTGTGTCATCCTGGGCATTCTGGCTGCAGCCAGCGTCGGCTGCAGGTCCTCGGGGAGCCGTGAATTCATCCCGGGGCGGGGCTGGGTGCCCACCCATTAGGAGGCGCACCGACCGGGACCCGAGGTCCTCCGGATTTTGCGTG
>CAZZKQ010000668.1:0-1951 GCA_964654875.1 uncultured Verrucomicrobiota bacterium
CTCACACGGTGATGCGGAGGGAAGGGGCAGAAGGAGGTGGGAGACGGAGGTTGGCGGAGGGTGGGGAAACGTGTTCCCTAGGCTGATGATTCTCCCCGCAGTGCGCCGTTGGCTGGCCGGCATCACCCGTCTGCCCGAGATCCTTGGACTCCGATCCGAACTCCACAGGGTGATGCAGCTTCCCGGCGCGGCGACGGGGCGTCTCCGGGTGGCTGCCCTGGGTGCCCTGATCCTTGGGATCTCCACTCCCTCCCAGTGCGCCGATCCCGCTCCGCCGCCATCGGTGCCGGGGACGGACCGGTCCGGGCAGCATCGGATCGGCCCGGAGACCGCCGCCACCCTCGACGCCTTCATCGTCCGTGGCATGGCCGACTGGAAGATCCCGGGCCTGTCGATCGTGGTCGTGAAGGACGGCGTGGCGGTCTATGAGAAGGGATTCGGGGTCCGTGCCCTCGGAAGGGACGGGTTGGTGGACACCCAGACGTTGTTCGGGATGATGTCGACAACCAAGGCGATGACGGCGCTGGCGATCGCCCTCCTTGTGGACGAAGGGAAGGTGCGATGGGACGACCCGCTGTCGAAGCATCTGCCGTGGTTCAGACTTCCCAACGCCTATCTTACGGAGCACGTGACCGTCCGCGACGCGTTGCGCCACACGTCGGGGATGGAGGAGTCCGATCTGCTCTGGGGCCGCGAAGACCTCACCACCCGGGAGATCCTCGAACGGATGCGGATGGCGCCGACGACCGACTCGTTGCGATCCGGCTGGCTCTATCAAAACGTGCTGTACCAAGCGGCAGGGGAGGTGGTGGTCGCCGCGAGCGGACTCCCCTGGGAACGCTTCATTGCGACCCGGATCCTCGATCCGCTGGGAATGACGCGCAGCAGCGTGACCCACCAGTCGATGGCGGCGCGGCAGGATTCCAATGTCTCGACGGCCCACTTCGAGATCGACGGAAAGATCCAGGCCATCGAGGAGGTCGTGGTCGATCGCGTGCCTGCGGCGGGTGGTGTATGGACGACCGCGCATGATGCGGGAAAGTGGATGTCGTTCTGGACCTCGGGCGGGAAGGTGGGAGACAGGCGTCTGGTGAGCGAGGCGGCATTCGCCGAGTTGCTGGCACCCCAGGCCGTGGTGCGTCCGATGGAGTCCGCCTACCCGACGGCGGGCCTCGTGGGATCCCACTGGATCACCTACGGCCTTGGCTGGTTCCAGCAGGACTACCGTGGCCATTTCGTGGCCATGCACACGGGGAGCATGGATGGCCGCACGGCCATCGCCGGACTCGTGCCGGAGGAGCATCTGGGAGTGTACGTGCTGGGCAACCTGGATCACGCCGAGTTCCGGCACGCGCTGTTGTGGAAGGTCATCGACCTTTGGACCGGCGCGCCGGATCGCGACTGGAACAACGAGTGCCTCAAGCTCTACGCCGGGGTGAACGCGAAGAAGCAGAGGAAGGACGCGGAACGCGAGGCCGCGCGCATCCGGGACACTCATCCCTCGCACCCGCTGGGTGCGTATGTGGGAGCCTATGGACACCCCGCATGGGGTCGCGTCGACGTGGTGCTCGAGGATGGCGACCTGACGCTCCGCATTGGCCCGTCAACGCGTCTGCACGGCCGGCTCCAGCACTGGCACCATGACACGTTCCGGACGCGCCTCGGGGATGGCCGCGGTGGATGGTCCTATGTCCATTTCGACACGGGACAGGACGGCGCCATCACCGCGCTGCATCTGGACGACAAGCAGGTGTTTTCCCGGCCGCAGCCGAGGAATCCCTGAGCCAGGGCCAGGTGGCGGGCCGAGGTCCGGGGTCGCTGGGATCTGGATCGGGGGTTGGGATGGGAGGGTGCGGACGGAAGGGGGAGAAGGTTGAGGGTTGAGTGTTGAGAGTTGAGAGATGGCGGCCCGGCGTGGATGCCGATGCCGGCGACGAGGAGCGGGACGAAG
>CAZZKQ010000669.1:0-1945 GCA_964654875.1 uncultured Verrucomicrobiota bacterium
CCCGCGAGGAAATCGAGGCCTTGATGGCCGGCTCCACCGGTGGACGGGTCCGACGCTGAGTCCGTGCTCGTAGAAGGACCGGTGAATAGGAACCTCAGGGACCAGAGTCCCTCTGCGGTCGCCAACGCCAACTGCTTGTAGGAAAACTTCGCCTTCATCCGAACGGTAAAAGGCGCTAAAACCGTCCACGCTCGAGACGCGTCGACATCCCGCAGACCAAAACGTCCAGTCCAACCGAATCATGGCCACCACCACACTGAATGCGGTCAACCCCGCCAACCGAAGCCTGGGACGCGATCTGATCGCTGGCGTCGTGGTTTTCCTCGTGGCCCTGCCGCTGTGCCTGGGCATCGCCCATGCGTCGGGTGCCCCCCTGATTTCCGGCCTCATCTCGGGAATCATCGGCGGCATCCTCGTCGGAACTCTCAGCGGATCCAACGTCAGCATCACAGGACCTGCAGCAGGGCTTGCGGCGATCGTGATGACACAGACCACCACCCTCGGATCGCTACCGGCATTCGCCCTGGCGGTGACCCTAGCGGGCGGACTGCAGATCGTGTTCGGCCTCCTGAAGGGCGGTATCCTTGCCAATTTCTTCCCGACCAATGTCATCAAGGGCCTCCTGGCCTCGATCGGCGTCCTACTCATCCTCAAGCAGGTGCCCCACCTCGTCGGCTATGACGCGGACTACGAGGGGGACATGAGCTTCGAGCAGGAGGACGGCAAGAACTCCTTCACAGCCATCTCTTCGGCATTGAAGGCCTTCCTTCCCGGTGCGGTCCTGGTGGGTTTCATCTCCCTGCTCATCCTGATCGCGTGGGATGCCTCGGGGCTCAAGAAGAGCCTGTTCCCCGGACCGCTTGCCGCGGTCCTCGCCGGCACCCTGCTCAGCGAGGCCCTGCACCGGACCGGAGCCGCCTGGGCCATCGAAGCCTCCCATCTCGTCACCGTGCCTGTCGTCGGCCAAGGCGGCATGGGCTGGGGGGATCTCATCAAGTTCCCCGACTTCAGCCTCATCTCGAAACCCGCGATCTGGATCGCCGGCGCCACCCTGGCGATCGTCGCCTCCCTCGAAACCCTCCTGAACCTGGAGGCGACCGACAAACTGGATCCGGAACGCCGGGTGTCGCCCCCCAACCGGGAACTCTTTGCCCAGGGGCTCGGCAACTTGGCGGCCGGCCTCGTCGGTGGACTGCCCATGACCTCGGTGATCGTCCGGAGCTCGGTCAATGTGAATGCCGGTGGCAGGACCCGAGTCTCCGCCATCTTCCACGGAATCCTCCTCCTCGGCAGCGTCGTCCTGCTTCCCGGGGTCCTCAACCGCATCCCGTTGTCCTGTCTCGCGGCGGTCCTGGTTGTGACCGGCTGGAAGCTCGCCAATCCGAGGCTTTTCCGATCCATGTGGCAGGAAGGCATCCAGCAGTTCCTGCCGTTCTTCATCACGGTCCTCGCCATCGTGCTGACCGACCTCCTCACCGGCATCCTGATCGGGCTCGCTGTCAGCATCGCATTCATCCTCAAGAGCCACCTTCTCGGAGGCTTCCGCCTGCTGGAGGAGACCCACGTCGGCGGGATGATCCACCGGATCGAGTTCTCCAACCAGGCCACCTTCCTCAACCGGGCCCAGCTCGCAGAGACATTCGCCCTATTCAAGAAGGGTGATCACGTGCTCATCGACGCCCGACTGGCCGACAACGTCGATGGCGACATCATCTCCATGATCCGCGAATTCACCCGGGAAACCGCCCCAGCGCGTGGCCTCAAGGTCAGTCTGATCGGGTTCAAGGAACGGTACCCGCTGGAGGACAGGATCCAATACGTCGACGTCAGCACCCGGGAAGTGCAGTCCAACCTGACCCCGGAACGGGTCCTGACGCTCCTCAAGGAGGGGAACGAGCGGTTCGTCAACGGCAAGAGGCTGAATCGGGACCTCATCCGCCAGGTC
>CAZZKQ010000670.1:0-1938 GCA_964654875.1 uncultured Verrucomicrobiota bacterium
CAGCTCGCTCGAGTTCCTGCGGGCCGCGCCACCCCGTCTGGACCGCCGCAGCCGTGTGGAGCACTGGCTGCTCCTGCTCCTGAGGAGCGCGGCGCTCGTGCTGCTGGGACTGGGCTTCGCCCGACCGTTCCTCAAGGGCGTCACGGAGGCGCTCCCCGGGAGCGTCGAGGCACGCCGGGTCGTTGTGCTCGTCGACACCAGCGCGAGCCTCCGTCGTCCTGGCACCTGGGAGCGCGCCCTCGAACGCGTGCGCCATCACCTGCGCACCCACGCCGGGGTCCAGGATCTCGCCCTGATCGCCTTCGACCGCACGCCGCGGGTCCTCGTGTCCCTCGCCGACTGGCGCAACGCCACGCCCGATACCCGGGCGGGTCTGGTCGAGCAACGTCTGGCGCCGTTGACACCGGGATGGGCCGACACCCGTCTCGACGCCGCGCTGCAGGCCGGAATCGACCTGCTCGGCGAGTCCCTCGGAGGCCCACCACCGGCGGACCGGGAACTCATCGTGGTCAGCGACCTCCAGGAGGGCAGCCGCACGGAGTCCCTCCAGACCACCGAGTGGCCCAAGGGCGTCCGCGTCATCCTCGATGGCGTGCAGCCGGACCGACCCGGCAACGCCGGGATCGAACTCCTGACCGGGGACGATACCCCGGCCGAGGCCGCGTCCAGCGGTGTCCGGGTGCGGGTCGTGAACAGTCCTGACGCGACAGCCGACCGATTTGAGATCGCCTGGCATTCCGGTGCCTCGGCAACGCGGGTCGGCAACCCCATGGCGGTTCAGGTTCCACCCGGGCAGAGCCGGGTGGTGGCGTTGCCACGGACAGGATCCGACAAGGCGGACCGGATCGTGCTGACCGGCGACACGGCGACATTCGACAACACGGTGTTCGTCACTGCACGTCCCACGAATGCCGTGGTGCTGCGGTATGTCGGACCGGAGACGGACCGATCGACCCGGGCCCCGCTCTATTTCCTGGAGCGGGCCCTGCCGGAGGGCGGGACTCCATCGGTGGTCTGGATGCAGCAGCCGGCGGATGCGCAGGCGGTGGGGGGATTCCAGACCTTCTGGAAGCTCACGATCGTGGCGGCACCCCCGTCGCCCGCCGTCATGGACTCCATCCGCTCGCAGGTGGACCAGGGCTCAACGGCGCTCGTGATCGCCAACACCCCCGAGGCGGTGAACCGGTTGGGAGCCCTGCTCGGGATCCCGGACCTGGCCGGCACCCCGGAGGCCTCGCCCGGTGGGGCGCTGCTGGTCGACATCGACTTCCGGCATCCCCTGTTCGCGCCCTTCGCCGACCCGCGGTTCAGCGACTTCTCCCGGATGCGGATCTGGAAGCCTCTGCGGCTCGATCCCGCCCGAATCCCCGACGCGAAGGTGCTGGCCCGGCTGGACTCCGGCGGACCCGCCCTGCTGGAGGTTCCAAGGGGCCGGGGCCGGATCGTCATCGTCCCCTGGGGCTGGAGCCCGGCCGACAGCCAGTGGGTGTTGTCGACCAAGTTCGTCCCCTTCCTGATGGCGTTGCTCGACGTGAGTGGCGCACTGCCCTCGGACCGTGCCTCGACGCTCGCGGTCGGTGATCCGGTGCCGATGCCCTCGTCCGCCGAGGGGACAGCCCGGGAACTTGAACTGCCGTCGGGCATCCGGGTCCCGGCCCCCACCCCCGGAGCGCCCTCCACAGCAACGGCAACGCCCGGAATCCATCGCCTCGTCGGAGAGGGGCTGGTCCGGGAATGGGCCGTGAACGTGGCGCCGTCGGAAAGCCGGACGGCCGCGACGGTGCCGGGGGTGCTCGACGCCCTGGGCGTGCCGCTCCATGAACGGTCTGCCGCGGAGGTCTCGAAGACCCCGAAGCCCGCGATCCAGGCCGCCGCCGAGACGGAGGGTCGACAGAAGCTTTGGCGCTGGTTCCTCGGCGCCACGCTCCTCATCCTTGT
>CAZZKQ010000671.1:0-1934 GCA_964654875.1 uncultured Verrucomicrobiota bacterium
GCTTTCAAAAAGCAGTATGATTTAAATGGTAAATAAAGAGTATAATAAAAATCAGCCAGATAATTTCGGGACGACCTATAAGCCGTCATCACATAACCGGGTCAGCAACAGCCGATTCTCCAGCGTTGTAAACGGCGCTGGGCTTGTTGGCAGCTTGCAGTCGGAGTGTGTGTCGCGGTTGTTTGATAGGTGGCTGTTACGGGCTCATCCACCGGCTCGCCTGAAGGCAGCGGATGCTGCCGATCTTTTGGGATTCCATGAGGATGACATGGCGGTGCTCGTCCGAGAGGGGTTCATTTCTCCGCTCGGAAATCCCATGCATAACGCTGTGAAGTACTTCTCGTTGAGCGATGTCGAGGCGTTGGGCCGGGATCCTCAAGCGTTGTCGGCGGCCACCGAAGTGATCTACGACCGTAACCGCCTCAAGTCGGCCGTGGACAGCTGTCACGCCGCAATGTCTACCTTTGTGGTAGTGAAGTGCATCGCGCGCTCCGTCTGAGGTGGTTGCGGATCGGGTGGAGAAGACAAGGTCCTCGGGGATTGCACCTCCGAGGACCTTTGTCATTTCAGGCAGACAGCACACTCACTCCCTCCGCCGTGGAACTGAACTCTTTGTGCTCAGCCAGCGCATCGGACTGGCCATTCGAAGGAGTACATTCGTGTGACTCCCGGTTTTTGACCAACGATTCCTCGAGGCACGGGATTTCGAGGATTGCCCCGCTGGCGTACGCCCTATGGACCGCTTTGCTTGAGTGGCCGAGGGCCGCCTGTGCGAAGCGTTCTGGTATGCCAGCCTTCTTGGCTCGTTCGGCCCAGCTGTAGCGGTAGCTGTGGAGGGTGACTCCTGTAATCCCCAGGCCTTGGCACCGTTGACGGAATTCTGTGGCACGGTCCCCTGCCCTCACCGACGCCAGGTACGGAAAGAGAGCCCCTTCGGTCGGCAGGCTGCGCAAGATCGCCTCGCATTCCGGTCCGAAGCGGATGCCGCTGAACTGGGCAGTCTTCTTCCGGTTGTAGCACAGCGTCCGGTCAACCCAGTCGATGTTTTCGACACGCAGGTTGGCCACATCCGAACTGGAACCACCCAGATGCCACAGGAGTCCGTAGAACGCCTTCCGTTCGTCATTGGTCTCCCGTTCAAGGATCATGCGGTGCTCCTGTTCGGTGATGGCCCGCTTGGGCTGGTAACGCACCTTGGGCCATCGCTTCTTGGGAAGGATCGGACGCGGCAACCAATTGAGGTCGACTGCGAAATTCTGGAACCGTCTCAGGTAGGTGTTGGTCGAGACCTTACCAGAACGCACGGCAGCCAGAAGGTCATCAGGCCGGGTCCTCAAGAGAGGTAGGCGCAGGAGGTGTGCGATCGATCGATCCTTACCGGCCGTCTGAATGCGATGACGGGTTGGCGAGCCTTCTGGATGCATTCCGGCGTAGGCATCGATCACATCTTTCCACGTTCGTGTGGCCGCTTCTGGGTCGATGCCACCGACGTAGGCCATCCCAACACGGAAGGCGCGATCCGGGGCTTCCTCGGATTCACAACGGGCTAGGAGCAGGCGTTCAGCCTCCTTGCGGTCCTTGGTCTTGAGACTGGATTGGCGACGGGTGATGGCGTCCTCGATGTAGAACGTTCCATAGGCACCCTTACGGAACAGACGATATCGTTTCTGGGTCCGTTTCGGTTTCATTGAGACAGCGAGTTTGCTGTCTTGGCCGATGAACCATTAGCCCTGTGTCGGCGCCGACTGGCGGAAGGTACCGGAAGGTGAGATCTCCCAGACTCGTACTGACGAATCTACTGACGATCAGGGGTAAAACGGGGTCGAAGAACCCCAAAACCCTCGAAATCCCTTGGAAAAACGCGTTGGAGGCGAGGGTCGGAATCGAACCGACGAATGGGGCTTTTGCAGAGCCCTGCCTTACCACTTGGCGAC
>CAZZKQ010000672.1:0-1927 GCA_964654875.1 uncultured Verrucomicrobiota bacterium
CCGTTCTATCCCGCGGCCGATCCCCGGGTGATCGCCGTGACCGCGGTCAACCGGGAGGGCGGCCCGATGCCCTGGGCGAACCGGGGGAACTATGTCGACGTCGGCGCCCCGGGCGTCACCTACATCCCGTTCCAAGGCCAGACGTGGGTCGTCCGCGGAACCTCACCCGCCACCGCCCTGACCGCGGGGATGGCGGCCGGCTATGCCGATCGGACCGGAGCGCCCCTCGGGGGGGTCCGGGACACGATCCTTCGGGACCTCTCATTCCAGCCCAAGCCCTGATCCGAAGCACCCCAACGATCCGGCAGTCCGCCGGATCGACGGATTGAGCCGCTCCGCACTGCAGGCCGCATGGGCACAAAAAACCCCGCCCTGGCCGTATGAGACAGGTCCCTTCTACCGAAGAGACCAGGTGGGAACAGCGGGCAGCCTGCCGCCTTCCTATAAAGGAGGCCTGGCGTGGGACTGCTTAGGTAACCGCTTTGATGTTCCCGAGGTTGAGATAAGGTCGAAGGACGCTGTCTCGATTCACGCACCGGGCAGGGAAAACTGAAAAGGAACAACCGACGGACGGACGCTAGGCCTCGCGTCGGACCGGTTCAAGCCCGGCCCGCGTCCCTTTTTTCCCGGGTACGATCCACGTTTGGCGTGACCCCTTGGCCCACGGAGGCCGCCGCTAGGCGAGGAGTTCCTTCACCACGCGGCTTTCCTCGACACCGGTCAACCGCTGGTCGAGCCCCTGGTACCTGTACGTGAACCGGTCGTGCCGGATCCCCAGCAGGTGCAGCACGGTGGCGTGCAGATCCCTGATGTGCACCGGATTGTCGACGATGTTGTAGGAGAAGTCGTCGGTCTCGCCGTAGACCATGCCGCCCTTGGCTCCGCCGCCGGCCATCCACATCGAGAAACAGCGCGGATGATGGTCGCGCCCGTAGTTGTCCTTCGAGAGCCCCCCCTGGCTGTAGATCGTGCGGCCAAACTCCCCGCCCCAGAGGATGAGGGTGTCATCGAACAGGCCCCTCGCCTTGAGATCGGTGATCAGGCCATAGATGGGTCGGTCGATGTCCTGGCACTGCATGGGGAGGCGCCCGGCGATGTTCCCGTGGTGGTCCCAGTTGTTGAGATAGACCTGGACGAAACGGACGCCGCGCTCGATGAGGCGTCGGGCCAGGAGCGCCGTGTAGCCGAAGCTGCCCGGCTTGCGGGCCGATTCGCCGTAGAGCTCGTAGGTGGACGCCGGCTCGTTGGCCACCTGGGTCAGTTCCGGGACGCTCGACTGCATCCGGAACGCCATCTCGTACTGCTGGATCCGGGTCTCCGTCTCGGGATCCCCCAGACGCCGGTGCTCGAGCTCATTGAGGCGACGGAGTCCATCGAGCTGGAGCCGTCGGAGATCGGAGGGCACCCCGGGTGGGTTGTTGATGTAGAGGATCGGATCGCCGGCGCTGCGGAAGGAGACCCCCGCATGCTCCCCGGGCAGGAAGCCGCTCGACCACAGACGGGCGCTGATGGCCTGGATCTGTTCCTTGTTCGTGGGCTCCGCGACGAGCACCACGAAGGTCGGGAGGTTCTGGTTCATCGACCCCAGCCCGTAGCTGACCCAGGACCCCATGCAGGGTCGACCCGAGTTCATGTTGCCGGTCTGGATGTAGGAGATGGCCGGTTCGTGGTTGATCGCCTCGGTGTGCATCGACCGGATGAGGCAGAGGTTGTCGACGACCTTGGCGGTGTTCGGGAGCAGCTCGGAGTTCATCCAGAGCCCGTTCGACCCCACCTGGCTGAATCTGAACTTCGACGGGGCGATTGGGAACCGGGACTGTCCCGAGGTCATGGTCGTGAGCCGCTGTCCCTTGCGGATGGATTCGGGCAGGTCCTTGTCGTACCAGTCGACCATCTTGGGCTTGTGGTCCCAGAGGTCCATCTGGGC
>CAZZKQ010000673.1:0-1919 GCA_964654875.1 uncultured Verrucomicrobiota bacterium
AGGACCAGTGGGTGGGTGGCCAATTGATCTCCGGCAGCCAATGGCTGGCTGCGATCGACACCAACCGATTCCTGCTGGCGGACACCCGGATGACCCAGGGCGTCCTCGACCTGGGGCCGCGGCCACGACCGGTGGAACTGATCCGCGTCCTCGATATCGATCTAGGCTGCTGTGGCTGGCCTCGGATGACCTTCGGTACCTCCTTCGACATGGAGTTCGAGGTCGATGCCTCGACCGACCTGTTGACGTGGACGTCGATCGCATCGGGCAGCACCTCGGGACAGGTCGGTTCGTTTGTCGATGGGGACTCGGTCCTCTGGGACAGGCGGTTCTATCGGATCCGAAGGCGTGGGGCACCGGCATCCGTCCCCGGTGTTCCCGGGATGCGGTGAGGGATGGCCTCGGGTGCTGCGATCGCTGGGAATGGACCGTATCCGGTTTCATCTTTCGGATCCGAACGGCCTCCGTGGGGCCCCGATCTGCTTCCATGCCGCGCCTGCGGCGGCTCCCGCGGGAACCAGGGACACTCCGGATAGGACCCCATCACCTCCGTCTCGAGCCTCAGGCGTCCAGCGTGGATTCCTGGCCGGAATCCGCACCATGTCTCCCCATCCAAAACCGACACAACCACCACAGAACCAACCCATGGATTCGAACCACAGATTCGGCATCGCGAATCGCGAAGCCATCTCCACAGCACTCCTCTGGGCCCTGTTGCTCTGGGCAGGCCTCCTGCCCACCCGGGCTCAAACCCCGCAAAGCCTCTCATGGACGGAGCCGATGGACGGCACGATCCTGCTCCTGGGCAAAGGGTACCCGCTCACGGCCACGGCCAGCAGTGGCTTGCCGGTGACCTTCAAGGTGACGGGCGGTCCTGCTGAGATCCGAGTCGGTCAGCTGATCGCGACCAACCTCGGTCGCATCACGGTCCAGGCGGAGCAGGCTGGGACTTCAACGTTCGCCCGGGTCGCTGTCGAACGTTCCTTCAACGAGCCAAGCCCGGTCCTTGAAAAGCAATTCGCCTCACCGGGAAAAGTCCGAGCAACTCAGTACGGCCTTGTGGTCTCCGGCAAACGTCTCTACGTCGCCCAGGAGATTGCCGGTCTGCGGATTCTCGACGTCACCGATCCGGAAAAGCCAGTGACACTCGGGGTCAGGGCGACCGAGGGAATCGCCTCCGTGAGCGTGGCGGTCGCCGGGAATACTGTTTTCATCTCCGACGATATCGGGCTGCGAGCCCTCGATGTCTCGGATCCGGCGAACATCAAGGATCTTGCCTACACCACCGAGTTGGGAGGCTCGCTGGATTTCGACGTGGAAGGGAACCGACTGGTGACCTGGGACCCCCTGAGGATTGTCGACATCTCGGATCCTCAGAACTTCAAGGCGGTCGGTAGCGTCGAGGAATATGGAAGAGGCGACATCGAAAAAGGCCTTGCCTACATCTCCGACTGGTATGCCGCCCGGCTGAGGGTGATCGACTTCCGCAACCCTTCGGATATCCGGGAGCTGGGTGCGGTCGACAACGTCAGTGTTGGCCTGATCCACGAGGTCGCCGTGAGCGGTTCCATCGCGCATGTCGTCGGGGATCTGGGCTATGCCATGATCGACGTCGGCACACCCTCCAGACCCAGGGAGTTGGCGTACTTCAGGATGCCGGACCCCTGCTTTGAGGTCGGTGTCCATGGCACCAAGGTCGTGGTGACCGACGGGGCGAACACGGTTCACGTGCTGGAAACCGCCAACCGGGCGTCCATCAAGGAAGTCTGGTCTGGCCGCGCCGGTCCCTGGTGGACATCGGTGCCGCTTCCCATCAGCGATGGCAAGGCGTACCTCCAAGGGATCAACGGTTCCGTCGTGGTGCTCGATCTGAACAGCGCCGGAGGGGCGCGGGTGCTCTCGGAGTTCACGTTCGGGGG
>CAZZKQ010000674.1:0-1905 GCA_964654875.1 uncultured Verrucomicrobiota bacterium
TTGCGTTCCCCCGAGGCCCCGTCCTTGAACACGTGCGTGCCCCAGCCGATCCAGGTCTGCGCCTCCGACTCCGGCACGTTGAGGAGATAGGTCAGGGCGCGGGATTGGAAGGGCAGCGCGAACTCGCGGACGATCTCGATCGAGGGTCGGTCGAGGGCATCCGACAGCAGCTCCGCGACCAAAGCATCGACCCGGGCGACCATGGCCGGGTCCTTTGCCCGCTGGAAGAACGGCTCCACGATTGCCCGATACTCGGTGTGTTCCGGCGGATCCGTCTCGACCGGGATCTGGCGCATGGTCCGATACGCCTCCTCCGACGGGATCGGCACCCGGAATGGGGCATCCGAGCTGAACGTCTTCCAGTCCTTGGCGGCCCGCCGGACATCTTCATGGCGGAGGATCATCGGGACTTCCTCGCCCTGGAACTCGCCAACAAAGAGGCCCGACTCGCGTCGGGCCTTCTGGAACGGATCAGGTGAGGGGTCCATGGAGATGAACCGCAGGCTGGGAACAGGCCCGAGCTTCAGCGATTGGGCTGCGGGGTGTAGCGCAGGTAGGGCTTCACGGTCCGGAATCCCTTCGGGAACAGCGTCTTCGCCTCGTCGTCCTTCACGGCAGGTGTGATGATGCAGTCCTGTCCGTCCTTCCAGTCGGCCGGCGTGGCGACACGGAACTTCGAGGTGAGCTGGAGCGAGTCGATCACCCGGAGGAGCTCGATGAAGTTGCGGCCGGTGGAGGCCGGATAGGTGATCGTCAGTTTGATCTTCTTGTCCGGGCCGATGATGAAGACCGAGCGGACGGTCATCTTGTCGTCGGCGTTAGGATGGATCATGTCGTACGCCGTGGCCACGACACGGTTGGGATCGGCGATGATCGGGAAGTTGACCGTGGTCGACTGCGTCTCGTTGATGTCCTTGATCCAGCCGTGGTGGGACTCAATGGGGTCGACGCTGACGGCGGCAACCTTGACGTTCCGCTTCTGGAACTCGGCCATCAGCTTGGAGGTGGCGCCGAGTTCCGTGGTGCAGACCGGGGTGTAGTCGGCCGGATGGGAGAACAGGATGCCCCAGGAGTCCCCAAGCCATTTGTGGAAGTCGATCGTTCCCTCGGTGGTCTCAGCGGTGAAGTTCGGTGCGATGTCGCCCAGTCGAAGTGCCATAGGTCGTGACGTGTTGCGGTTTGTGTGGGGAGGGAGACTACGCAGGCGGAGTGTTCTGGCAATGCTCCGGAGAGGCCCTGCCGGAGAGACACAGACACAGACCCATGCCCGAGTGGCCCACACACCGGACCGAGCCTCCGCTGCCGACTCAGGTCAGGAACATCTTCAGGGCGACCGCCGCGAGGATGATCGCGAGACCCACACGCACGACCTGCATCGGGGCCCGGGTGCTGATCCAGGAGCCCAAAAGGACCCCCGGGATCGATCCGATCAAGAGGTTCAGCAGGAGCCCATAGTTCACGTTCCCCAAGGCGAGGTGGCCCAGCCCAGCGATCAGCGTGAGCGGGATGGCATGGGCCAGATCCGTACCGACCAGCCGGCTCGGGTTCAGCCGGACCGGATAAAGATAGACCAGCATCACGGTCCCAAGCGCCCCGGCACCAACCGAGGTCAGGGTCACCAACACCCCAAGGATCGCCCCGGCCAGCACGGTCAAGGCCACCTGGGAACGCCCCAACGCTCCCATCACCCCCGCATGTCCCCGATGCCCCATCTGCTGGAGCCAGTCCTTCGAGAGAATACCGACCGAGGTGATCACCAAAGCAACCGCAACGGCCTGGATCAGAAATCCGCCCCGGATCTGGGCAGTCGAGGTCAGTGTCATCCACGCCAGCGTCGCCGCAGCAGCCGGGAGGCTTCCAAAGGCCAGACGCCGGACCACCGGCCAATCCACCGTCCCATGACGA
>CAZZKQ010000675.1:0-1897 GCA_964654875.1 uncultured Verrucomicrobiota bacterium
CGCCGACGGCCCCGGAGGCGGCCCAGAACCCGGACATGGACTGGTCGAAGACGCTGACGAGAACACCGACGGTGGCGCCCGTCATCAGGACGACGCCGAGCAGATCCTGGAAGATCCGAGGAAGGGGGCGACCCAGGGCTCGGGCGGCAACGACTTCGAGAAGCAGGAGCGACAGCCACCGATGGAGGGCCAGGGCGCCGGAGATCCAGAGGGCGGACTCAAGGACGTACGGGATCCAGCGCGGCGCATCGGAACGGCTCACACGGGGGTTGGCGTCGAAGAGGTCGGGACGCAACAACCCGAAGCCGGCGACCACGATGAAGATCCCGGTGGGCAGGGCCAGTCGGCGGATCAGGGTGGAGGCTTGGGTGGGTGGGGGCATTCGACCGCGTGACGGTATGGACCCGGATCGCCCGGGTTCAAGTTACGGAACGGTGCCAGTTCTCGGATCTCTGGCGGGAGATCCGCGTGGTACCGGCCCGACGGTGCGCCGCTCCGTCAATTTTGTTGAATCCCGTTCCGATGTGACCGCCAATGAACGACAGACTGTGACTGCATTGTGAAACCGACCGACCTGCGGGGCATCCTCCGTTACATTCCCCGGTTCCGAGAGAAAATCTTCGTCGTGGCCCTCGATGGAGCTGTGGTGACCGATGACAACTTTCCGAACCTCCTTCTCGACCTCGCGGTCCTCCGCTCCCTGAACATCCGCATCGTGCTGGTGCATGGCGCGGCAGCCCAGATCCACGCGCTGGGCCAGGAGCGCGGCATTGCCCCGTCGAACATCGACGGCACCGGCATCACCGACGCCGATACGCTGGGCCTGGCCCTGACGGCGGCGAATCGCCTGACCCATGAGATCCTGGAAGGTCTCGCGACCAACGACCTCCGCGCGGTGTCCACCAACGCCATCACGGCGCATCCGATGGGGATCATCGATGGGGTCGATCACCAGTTCACGGGCAAGGTGGAGCGGTTGGATGTGGAGTTCCTGCAGGCACTGCTGGGACAGGGCATACTGCCGGTCCTGCCGCCGCTGGGTTTCGATGGGGACGGGAAGACCTATCGGGTGAATTCGGACGCCGTCGCGGTGGCCATTGCCGACCAGCTCAAGGCGGCGAAGCTCATCTTCCTGACCGCAAGGGAGGGTCTGGCCTGTCAGGGGCGACTCCTGCGGCAGGTGCCCGTCGCTGAGCTTCGACAGATCCTTGCCCAGAGTGCCTCCGACCTGCAACCCGAGCTCGTCTCGAAGGCCCGACATGCTGTCGCGGCCTGTGAGGCGGGTGTCTCCCGGGTCCACATCCTCAATGGCACCGTCGATGAAGGCCTGCTCGCCGAGGTGTTCTCCAACGAGGGGATCGGAACACTGATCTACGCCAACGAGTACCAGCAGATCCGGCGGGCCCTGAAGAAGGACATCCGGAGCCTCCTGCGACTGACCAAGAACTCCGTCGACTCCAAGGAACTCGTGAAGCGGACCCGTGCCGACATCGAGCGGCGGATCGGTGACTACTTCCTGTTCGAGATCGACAAGAACCCGGTCGCCTGTGTGGCGCTGCACATCTACCCGGAAGACAATACCGGGGAGCTGGCCTTCGTCTTCGTGAGCCCGGCGCACGAGAACCAGGGAATCGGCCGGAAGCTGGTCCAGTTCGCCGAGAACCGGGCGAGGGAACTCCAGTTGGCGCGTCTGGTGACGCTCTCGACCCAGGCGTTCACCTGGTTCCAGAGTAAGGCGGGATTCCATGAGGGATCCCCTGCGGACCTTCCACCGGCGCGCCGCGAGAAATACGATTCCAGCGGCCGTCACTCCAAGGTGCTGGTGAAGACACTGACTGCTGCGTGAGTGGGCGGGTAAAGGCGGGGCCGCGTGAACGAAGCCGATGGGGCCCGGTCC
>CAZZKQ010000676.1:0-1897 GCA_964654875.1 uncultured Verrucomicrobiota bacterium
GCAGGCCATGGAGGCGCTGTCACCGGTCTGGGGTAAGCGGGTGCGGGAGGTGCTGCCGCAGGGACTGTCGGTCCAGATGCCGGTGTGCAGTGGCGGGGGCGGTTACTGAGGACAGCGAGGATTTAGCCTCACTCTTCGGCGAAGTAGTCGGAGTCGATTCGCTTGAGTTCGTAGCTGGCAACCGGTGCAACACCGACGTTGAAATCCATCAGGAGTTGGGCGAGTTGCTCGCCATCAATCAAGACGATCTTCGTTTCGATTCGAGAAACGTATGCCTGCGCATCTCGCGAAAAGTCCGACGTGGTGATGAAGATACCCTTTCTCGCCCGCTGGCCTTGGAGCGCACCCGCAAACTTCTGAATCTCGGGCCTACCGACGGTCGCTTCCCAGCGCTTCGCCTGAATGTAGATAATGTCCAACCCCAACCGATCCTCCTTGATGATCCCATCGATCCCTTCATCACCGCTTCGACCGATGGCACGTCCAGCGTCCTCCCGGCTGCCCCCGTAGCCCATCTTCACCAAAAGCTCCACCACCAACCTTTCAAAAAGCGACGGTGGACTCTGCTTAATCTGCGCCAGAAGTTCGGCGGCCAAATCGTCCCTCAAATTCTGATAAGCGCGCTCCAAAGCCTCCTCAGGTGTCCGAGTCTGCTCGTCTTCGGCTATGGCATCAGATGCGGATGGCTGTTTGCGCAGCGCCCGAAATTCCCGGAACTCCGGATATTGATCGAGGAACTCAGTATCAATCTGGGATGGCCCAGCGGCGAGGGCCTCCTTCCCTCGTTTGGTGATCGTGAAGTACCCGCGCCTTGGACTCGTCAGAAGCCCTGCCTTCTTCATGTAGGTCCGAGCCCAGCCTACTCGGTTCGCGAAGACAGCCTGCAACCCACTGGGCAGCATCTCTCGCCGTTCTTCTTCCGAGAGCCGAAACTCCTTAGCGAGTAACTCGATTGCATCCCGGAGTGAGTGCTCGACGCCGTCGCCCGCAAGACGCAGGAGCGGGAGCATGAAGGTTTGATAGTTCGGGATTGGCATAGGGACAGCGGAAGTGATTCGGGGCCGACATCTCAATCAGGAAAGCTGTAAGCGAACCGTGAAGCCATGGGGAGTTTGGCTGGATGGGCTACTGGATCACCGCCGAGCCACTCACGGCACCCTCACACGCCAGAACCGCACTCGCGCATTCGGATCTGGAGTGATCGTCACCCGGACCGGCTTCCCGGAACCCTGACCGGTCAAGCGCTGCGCCTCCGACCACGCCGACAGATCCGTTGTCGTCTCCAACACGATCGCCGCACCCACCGCCGCCTCGATGTCCAACGCGAGCGGGCCACCATTGGAGTCCGGAGTCGGTAGGACCACCTTCGGCTCCACAGGCGGTTGGCTCTCACTGCGGATTTCACCTCGGACATCGTCCAAAGCGCGGATATCGAACCCGGCGCCCGTCACCTCGCCCTTCACTAGCTCCACCGCCCATTGAGGCCGTGTGGTGATCTCTTCGGTGGGCAACAGGGTCAGGACCGCCATGACACCCGTGCTTCTGGGCCAGAGGGTGGATCGGATCGCTGCGAGGTTCATACCCGCGGACGCATCGCCCCAGAGCGGCAAGGCATCGGATGGCACCAACGGACCGACCTCCTTCGTGATCACCTTGAAGCCTGATGGATGATTCAGTGTGAGGCTGACCCCAGAAATCGGAGCCCCAGCACGAAGCAGCTTCACCACCACGCGGTACGGTTTGCCGACCTGAGCTACAGGACCATCGGGGAACTCGAGCGTCGCCACGTCGTTGGTGTTGGAGCCCGAGGGCCGGATCGGCTGGGAGTCCAATCCGCTGGGTCCCACACGAGGAGCGGATCTCGGCTGCAGGTCCAAACCCACCACGATGCGCAGGG
>CAZZKQ010000677.1:0-1891 GCA_964654875.1 uncultured Verrucomicrobiota bacterium
AGCGGCGAGGACGAGCCACTTCGAAAGGTTCATTCGGTGCTCAGAGTGCCTCCACACGGCGGATCCCGCCAGCCAAAACACGGCAAACGAAACGGGCGGGACGCCATGTCCCGCCCGGCTCGAACCCATCCGAGGCTGCTCACCCGTTGGCCATCCGTTCCCGGCTCTCGATCCGGTCCCGGAGCTTCTTCAAGGCCACCGCCTCGAGCTGTCGGATGCGCTCCCGGGTCAGGCCGAAATCAACTCCGATCTCCTCGAGGGTCCGGGGCTCCCCTCCATTGAGGGCGAACCGCTCCTGAAGGATCCGTTGTTCCCGGGCGTTCAGGGTTCCCACGAGTTGGCGGATGAGCTCCGAGTTGGTCTCCCGACTCACCCCGCTCCACGGCATCTGGGCGTTCTCGTCGGGGACCAGATCCGCCACACGGCCGGCATCGGGATCGGTCCCGAGGGGGGTCTCGAGCGACGTCGTGCCCACCGTGGCACTCTCCCGCCAGTGCAGGATGTCGTCCTCCCCCACCCCCAGCACCACCGCCAGCTCCGAATCCCGGGCCGGACGGCCATTCCTGGCCTCGAAGGCCGATTCGGCGCGACGCAGCTGCGCGATCTGCTGGACCAGATGGATCGGCAATCGGATGGCCTTCACCTGGTTGGAGAGGGCCCGCTTGATGGACTGCTTGATCCACCAGGCCGCATAGGTTGAAAGCTTGGCCCCCTTGGTGGGATCGAACCGCTCCACAGCCCGCATCAGGCCGATGTTCCCCTCGTTCACCAGATCGAGCAGCGGCAGTCCGTAGTCCTCGTATTCCCGAGCAATCTTCACCACCAGCCGCAGATTGGCCTTGATCATGTGCTCCCGGGCGCCCGCGTCCCCGGCCTGCACCCGGTGTGCCAGCTGGACCTCCTCCGCGGGGGTCAGAAGCGGGGTTTGCACCGCATCACGCAGGTAGAGCCTCAGAGAGGAGTTCTCGTCCCAACGGGGCAGCGCCCTCTCCACAGCCGGCGCAGCCTCGCGGTCAGCGGAAACAGAATCCGCGCCGGAAAACACCCTCGGGACCTCGACGGCCCCGAGGACAACGGGCCGTGCCCCTGCGTGCCTCAACCTGGGAGCAGGCGGCTTGAGGCGCGGAGACGGGACGCGGGCCAACCGGGCCCGGGTCGGGACACGGGCCGGCCTGTGGGTCGGGGCTGCAGCCCGGGACACTGGATCATGCGGACGGGTACCGGGGATCCGGGACGGCGATTTCTTGGACGGCAGATGGGGCTTCATGGTGCTGGATTCCACGATGAAGGACCGCCGACCCACTGCTTTGTTCAATCCTCGGCAGCAGGTGTCGGCGAACCTTCAGGATGGGGACCTGACAAGTCCCCGTCCCCAGCACGAACGACACCGGAGGCGTCGATCTTTCAGGAATTCTAGAATCCCGAGGGAAACCCTGCAGGCAGGGCAGACACAGTCGCGCTGCAGAGGGGCGATCCTGGGACGCCGTTGGCAACCGGCACCTTTTCGGGGCACACCCTGTCACGGGGGTGTCGACAACAGATCCCAACAGGGATCCGCCGGGGTGAATCCAGACGCCGCCGGATCAGACGGCGGCGGCCACCGTGGACGGACGGGCGGCCGACCCCTCGACCTGCGCGAGGATGTCCTCGACCAGCTTTTCAACGGTCAGCCCATGCCTCTGCCGGAGGTAGTCCACGGAACTCGCATGCTCGACAAACACGTCGGGCCAAGCCAACCGAACCACCGGCGTACGGACACCGGCCTCGTTCAGGGTCTCGAGCACTGCCGAACCATACCCACCCATGGCCACATGATCCTCCAGGGTGGCCACCACGTCCTAGGTTCGGCCGTAGTACTCATGGACGGAGCGGTCGAGCGGCTTGAAGAAGC